>NZ_JBSGYQ010000067.1:0-38994 GCF_053610585.1 Streptomyces sp. NPDC054887
CCGTCCGCCCCGTGCCCGGCCCGCGCCTTCGCCACCGGCTCCGTACGTCCGCGGGGCCTACGGGGGCCGGCGCTTTCGGCCCCCGGTTCCGGCGGAGGGTGGGTAGGCAGGGCACCGCAGGGCACCCGAGCGGTGGCAGAAGCCGAACGTGCGCCCCGGGCACCCCTGGGGCACCGTGGTAGAAGCGCGCCGGGACGACCCGGCCCCGCAGCAGCAGAGGGAGCGCCGCATGTCCGACCACACGTACCGCGTCACCGAGATCGTCGGCACCTCGACCGAGGGCCTCGACCAGGCCATCCGCAACGGCATCGACCGCGCCTCCCAGACGCTGCGCGGCCTCGACTGGTTCGAGATGACCCAGGTGCGCGGTCACATCGTCGACGGACGCATCGAGCACTACCAGGTGGGCCTCAAGGTCGGCTTCCGCCTCGAAGACACCGCCTGACCCTCCCCGGGCCCACCGGGCGACCCGCTCAGGTACGGCCCTCGCGCTCCTGCGCGTCCTTCAGGGCCGCCGAGGTGGCGGCCCAGCGGGCGCGCACGACCGTGAAACCGGCCTGCTCGGCCGCGACGCACACGAGTTCGTCGTCGTCCACGAGCATCCGGATCTCCCGGCCGCCCGCCGCCAGCCGTTTCAGGATCTCCAGCTTGGTGTGGCGGGCGGGCCGCCGGTCGTTGTCGCGCCGCATCCAGACCCGCCCCTCGGGCAGGTCCTGGGCGGCGAGCCAGTCGAGTGTGTCGCGTCGACACCGCTCGGGACGGCCCGTGAGGTAGACGACCTCGCACTCCCCCGCGCTCTCGCGCGCCATCCGCACGCCCTCCGGCAGCGGCGGATCGTCCGGCGCCGCGCCGAAGAAGCCGTCCCAGTCGCGCGGCGTGCGCTCCAGGAAGCGCTGGCGGTGGGCGGTGTCGGCCAGGGTGCCGTCGAGGTCGAATACGGCCAGGGGCCTCTTGCCGTGCGTCGTACGGGAAGTCATTCCGGCACTGTAGAGCGTGTCCCGGCACGGGCCGGGAATCCCCGCGCGTGCCAGGCGTTGAAGGGGGTGTGAGCTCAGTGATCGCGCGGACCCGGTTCTCCGTCCTCGACCGTTCCCGTACCCGCGAGGCGCACGACGCCCCGCAGGCCCTGCGGGACACCGTGGACCTCGCACGGCGGATCGAGGCGCTCGGGTACCACCGCTTCTGGGTGTCGGAGCACCACAGCGTGCCCGGGGTCGCGGGTTCCGCGCCGACCGTGCTCGCGGCCGCCGTCGCCGCCGCGACGTCCACGATCCGCGTGGGCACGGGCGGGGTGATGCTGCCGAACCATCAGCCGCTGGTCGTGGCCGAGCAGTTCGGCGTACTGGAGTCGCTCTTCCCCGGCCGCATCGACATGGGACTCGGCCGTTCCGTGGGGTTCACCGACGGGATACGCCGGGCCCTGGGCCGGGACAAGAAGGACGCCGACGACTTCGGCGCGCGGCTCGGGGAACTCCTCGGCTACTTCACCGGCGACCAGAGCGCGCACCCGCAGGTGCACGCCCACCCCGCCGAGGGCCTGCGGATCCCCGCGTTCGTCCTGGCCACCGGCGCCGGGGCCCGGATCGCCGCGGCGGCCGGGCTTCCGCTGGTGATCGCGGCGGCGCGCGGCGAGGACGAGATGCTGCGGGCGATCGACGGCTACCGGGAGGCGTTCCGCCCCTCCCCCTGGGGCGGGCGGCCGTACGTCGTCCTGTCCGGCACGGTGGCGGTGGCCGGCACCTCCGAGGAGGCCGGGCGCCTCCTCGTACCGGAGGCGTGGGCGTCGGCGTACTCCCGCACGCACGGGTCGTTCCCGCCGCTCGCCCCCGTCGACGAGGTCCTGGCGCGGCCGATGACGGACCGCGAGCGGGGCCTGTTCGAGGACGCCCGGCGGGGGCACGTGCACGGCACGGCGGACGAGGTCGCCGACGCCCTGGAGAAGGTGCTGGGCCGCACCGGCGCCGACGAGTACCTGGTCGCGACCAGTACGTACGACCGCGCGGCGCTGCTGGACTCGTACCGGCGGCTGGCCGGCCTGGTGGGGCTCGCGGGCGCGGACGCCGCCTAGGATCGGACCGTTCGTCGCCACCGTCCCCCGGAGCCCCGCCGATGCAGACCGTCCACGACCCGTACGTGCGGGTGCGCGGCGCCGACGAGCACAACCTGCGGCACGTCGACGTCGACATCCCCCGCGACGCGCTCGTCGTCTTCACCGGCGTCTCCGGCTCGGGCAAGTCCTCGCTCGCCTTCGGGACGATCTACGCCGAGGCCCAGCGCCGCTACTTCGAGTCCGTCGCCCCGTACGCCCGCCGGCTGATCCACCAGGCCGGCGCGCCCAGGGTCGGGGAGATCAGCGGTCTGCCGCCGGCCGTGTCGCTGGAGCAGCGCAGGTCGGCCCCGACCTCGCGGTCGTCGGTCGGAACGGTCACCACCCTCTCCAACTCCCTGCGCATGCTCTTCTCCCGCGCGGGCGCCTACCCGCCCGGCGCCCCGCGCCTCGACTCGGACGCCTTCTCCCCGAACACGGCGGCGGGCGCCTGCCCCGAATGCCATGGACTCGGCCGCGTCCACCGCACGAGCGAGGAGCTGCTCGTTCCCGACCCGTCGCTGTCCGTCCGCGACGGCGCGATCGCCGCGTGGCCGGGCGCCTGGCAGGGCAAGAACCTGCGCGACGTGCTGGACGCCCTCGGGTACGACGTGGACCGGCCCTGGCGCGAGCTGGAGCGGCGGGACCGCGAGTGGATCCTGTTCACCGACGAGCAGCCCGTCGTCACCGTGCACCCGGTGCGTGACGCCGGGCGCATCCAACGCCCCTACCAGGGCACGTACATGAGCGCCCGGCGCTACGTCCTGCACACGTTCGCGGACTCCAAGAGCCCGACCCTGCGGGCGAGGGCCGAGCGCTTCCTGACGGCCGAGCCGTGTCCGGTGTGCGCGGGGAGCAGGCTGCGCCCGGAGGCGCTGGCGGTCACGTTCGGCGGCCGTACGATCGCCGAGCTGGCCGCTCTGCCGCTGTCGGCGCTCGCCCGCGCACTGAGCTCCGGGCCGGGGTCCGGGCCGGCGGACGGCAACGCGACCGCGCGGGTGCTGACGGACGACCTGCTGGCCCGGATCGCGGTGGTCACGGAGCTGGGCCTCGGCTACCTGAGTCTTGACCGTACGACTCCGACGCTGTCCTCCGGCGAGCTCCAGCGCCTGCGGCTCGCGACGCAGCTGCGTTCGGGCCTCTTCGGCGTCGTGTACGTACTGGACGAGCCCTCGGCGGGGCTCCATCCGGCCGACACCGAGGCCCTGCTGGTCGTACTCGGGCGGCTGAAGGCGGCGGGCAACTCGGTCTTCGTCGTGGAGCACCACCTGGACGTGGTGCGCAGCGCGGACTGGCTGGTCGACGTGGGTCCGCACGCGGGCGAGCACGGGGGCAGGGTGCTGCACAGCGGCCCGCCCGCGGGTCTGGCCGAGGTCGCCGAATCCGCGACCCGCCGCTTCCTCTTCGACCACGGGCCGGCGCCCGCGCGGCAGGTGCGCGAGCCCTCGGGCGTGCTGCGGCTGAACGGTGTCGAGCGGCACAACGTGCGGGGCGTCGACGCCGAGTTCCCGCTCGGGGTGCTGACCGCGGTGACCGGTGTGTCGGGTTCCGGCAAGTCGACCCTCGTGGGCCAGGTGCTGGCGGGCGTCCTCACGGACCGGACGGCCCCGGGAACGGCGGCGTGGTGCGTCTCGGCCGAGGGGCTGGCGGCGGTGGACCGGCTGGTGCAGGTCGACCAGCGCCCGATCGGGCGGACGCCGCGCTCCAACTTGGCGACGTACACCGGTCTCTTCGACGTCGTGCGCAAGCTCTTCGCTGCCACGGACGACGCCCGTGCGCGCGGGTACACGGCGGGGCGGTTCTCCTTCAACGTGGCCGGCGGGCGGTGCGAGACGTGTCAGGGCGAGGGGTTCGTCTCGGTGGAACTGCTGTTCCTGCCGAGCACGTACGCCCCGTGCCCCGACTGCGGCGGCGCGCGCTACAACCCCGAGACGCTGGAGGTCCTCTTCCAGGGCCTCAGTATCGCCGGGGTGCTCGATCTGACCGTGGAGGCGGCGGCCGGGTTCTTCGCGGGCACGCCCGCCGCCGTACGCAGCCTCCGGGCCCTGCTGGACGTGGGCCTCGGCTATCTGCGGCTGGGGCAGCCCGCGACGGAGCTCTCCGGCGGCGAGGCGCAGCGCATCAAGCTGGCGAGCGAGCTCCAGCGCACGCGCCGGGGCCATACGGTCTACGTACTGGACGAGCCGACGACGGGTCTGCACCCGGCCGACGTCGAGGTGCTGATGCGGCAGTTGCACGGCCTGGTGGACCAGGGGCACACGGTGATCGTGGTCGAGCACGACATGGCCGTGGTGGCGGGCGCCGACTGGGTGATCGACCTCGGCCCGGGCGGCGGCGACGAGGGCGGTCGGATCGTCGCGGCGGGTCCGCCCGCCGAGGTGGCACGCGCGTCCGGCAGCCGTACGGCCCCTTACCTGGCCCGGGAGTTGCGGCCGCTCTGAGACGCCGGTCAGCGGCCCCGGGCGCGGCTGGTGCGCCGCAGCCCGATCAGCTCGGCCACGGATTCCAGCCAGCGGGCGGTGGTCTCGTCACCGACGACCGGGCGCGCGACGGTCCCGGCCGCTTCCAGCCAGGGGCGGAGGGTGCCCGTGGCGGCCGGGTCGGGGAGCAGTTCGGGGAGCCGCGACGCGTACCGCACACCGCCACTGCGCACGACCTCGGCGAGGTACGCCACGGATCGCGGCAGGACGCCGAGCCGGTCGAGGACGACCGCGGCCCCGATGGCGCCGTCACCGAAGAGGGCGGTGCGGTAAGGCCCTTCGGCGGGGATGCCGTAGCGCAGCATCCTGGCGGTGTCGAGGACGGCACAGTCGTCGTCAGTCTTGGTGGGGCGGGGTGTGGGGGGCATGGGTGCCTCGGATCCGGTCATCGGACGGTGACGGTGTAGATGAAGTACTCGGGATTGGTGCCCGGCTTCCCGGTCGCGGTGGGGACGGGGATGTCGCTGGAGGATGTCGGCGACGGCTCGGGGTTGCCCTCGGTCGTGGAGCAGCTGCTGGAATACGGGCAGTGGATGAGTTTGATCTCCGTCGTGCCCGACTTGACCGCCTCGAAGTCGAAGAAGCGCTCGCCGCTGCCGCCACCTACCACGCCAGGGTCGCTGTCTTCCGTCTCTTTGTGCTGTCCCGTGCGCCTGACGACAGCCGAGTCGGGGTGAGGGCTGACCACATGCCAGTCCTGTCCCATCGCGGGACTCGCCGGGAGGGACAGGGTGAACTCGTCCCCCGCGTCAACCTCTATGGACCTTTCCTCGGGTCCATACGTCGCGGGGCCGAAGAGCCCGCATCCGGACAGGGCCAAGGCGGACAGCGGCAGGGCGAGGGCGGCTGCGAGTCGATTGCGCATGACGGAATTCCTCACTCGGCCGGAAGGTGGACGCCGGTGGCGTTGGGCATGCGGTTGTCGGACGCCTTCTGCATGTTCCCGTTGATGAAGTCGTCCTCACTGATCCAGGTAGTGGTACCCCAGGGGTTGTAAACCTGGAGCATGTCGCCCTCCTGGCCGACGATCATCATCGAGTGGCCGACATAGTCACCGTTCTCTTCCTTGCCCGCGACGGTGATCGGCACCGGCTTGCCTTCCGCGACCGACTTCTCGACGTCGGCCAGAACTTCGCGCCGGGCATCTGCGCTTGCCGTCTCCTGGTAGTTGTACTCGCTGCCTGTGTGCGGGCTCATCTCATTGTTGGTGATGGTGGTCTTGCCCTCTTCGTCCATGCCCGTCGGCGTGCTCCCGAAGGGGAAGTCGTACGCGTTGGAACCGTCACCGTCCTCGTGCAGCCGCAGCTGCTCGTCATGCAGCCGTTCGCGGAAGGCGGCGGGGTCGTCCTCCTGTCCCGAGGGGCCACCGGTGAGTTCGAGGGCGTAAAGAGGGTCGACCATGGCACGACCGGTGACGACGGTCGACGGCACACAGGTGCTGCCCTCCTGGGACCAGTTCTCACCGTTGAACCTGTGGGTGTCCGTATTGTTGTTCGCGCCGCTCACGGGATTGAGGCCCTCGTTCTTCATGCTGTCCCCCGCCGTCGTCACCGGCGTCAGATGCCGCTGCAGCCAGTCCGGGTCCTTGCCGTGGATCTTGTCGCGGAACTCCGAGACCTCGTTCAGATCGTGTCCGGCGGCCAGGGCCTTCACCAGGTACGCGCGTTCCTGGGGGCTCTTGGCTTCGGTGAGCATCTGCTCGAACTTCGCCTGGTCCTCGGCGTTCATGCGTTCCATGGCCCTGCCCGAGCGCTCCAGGTCGTTGGCGGTGAGCAGCTCGTTCATCTCGGCCGGCCCGCCGGTTCCCGCGATGTCGGCCAGGACGAGACGGTCGGCGGCGGAGATGTTGTCGGTCTTCATCCTGCCCGCGCGGGCTTCGGCCGCGAATTTGTTCAGGTCGCGGGCAGCCTCGCGGGCCGCGTCGTCGGCCTTCTCCGCCGCCGCGTGCATGGTCGTCGCTCCGGCGGAGGCGATGCTGCGGGCGCGCAGCCGCTCCGCCTCCTCGGCGTCCTTCTCGACCATGTCGTCGAAGAAGCCGTCCTCGCCGCCGAGCATGCCGAGCGCCTCGCGCAGTTGCTCGCGGCCGCCCTTGTCCTCGGACTGCGCGGTGGTCAGGGCATCGGAGAGGAGGATCAGGGCCCTTCGTGCGCCACGGATCGCCTCGTCCATCTGCGCGGCCGCTCGCGCCGCCGCCGACACGACCTCCTGGGCCCTGGCGCCCGTGCTGCCCACCCAGGCGTCGGGCAGACCCGTGAGGGCGACCTGCTCGACCCGGTCCTGCACGTCCTTCGCCGCGTCGGCCTGCTTGGCATACCGCTTGGCGATGTCGTCGAGGGTGCTCGGCGAGCCGACGGGCGCCGAGACGTTCAGGGCGTTTCGGATGGCCTCGATAAGGGTGTTCTTGTCACCGGCACCGGCGATGGACCGCTGGTAACTGGCGAGCTTTTCCCGGCGGTCGGTGGTGGATTCGCCTGCGGCGGGCATGGCTACGCGGCCTCCGGTATTCGGTTCGGAGCAGTCAACAGGGGGAAGGAGGAGGCAGCGCTCAGCCGAAGTCGGCGAGGCCGACGGGAGGCGAGCCGGCGGCCGGCATGGTGCGGACGCCCGGTGCGGATCCGGCGGACGCGGGGGCTGGCAGCGTCGTCAGGCCGCCGCCGCTCGCCTGGAGGTCGTTCATGGTCCGCACGTCGGCGCCGTGGTAATTAGCCTTCGAGATACGGACCTTGTCCGCCAGCTCGTGCAGGGCGCTTTCCAGCACCTTGGCCTCGGCCTGCCACGCTTCGGAGAAGTTGTTGAACGCCGGGCCGGAGTCCGAGCCGCCCAGGGCGTCCGGCGTGTAGCAGAGCTGCTCCTGGAGAGCGGCGCCGATGTCACCGGTGTCGTCGCCCGCCCGGTCGAGCTTGTCCGCCTCGGCGTCCATCCCGCTCTGCTGGACGCGGTAGCCACCTTGTTGCGTCTGCCCGGCCATCTTCCCCCGCCTGCCAGCCGATCTGGATCTTGCGGGGGAAGATTAGCAGCAGCTGGTGACATGCCCACAACCGCCAGACCGCAGGTCAGCGGCGTGACGCCTTCCGCTGGGCCCTCAGCCATTCCTTGTTCATCGCGGCGATGGACGGCAGCGGGATGCCCTTCGGGCAGGCCGTGGCGCACTCGCCGGTCAGGGTGCAGCCGCCGAAGCCCTCCTCGTCCATGGCGGAGACCATGTCGAGTACCCGGGTCTCGCGCTCGGGCGCGCCCTGCGGCAGCACGTTGAGGTGGTTGATCTTCGCGGAGGTGAACAGCATCGCCGAGCCGTTGGGACAGGCCGCGACGCACGCGCCGCAGCCGATGCACTCGGCGTGCTCGAAGGCGAAGTCGGCGTCGGCCTTCGGGACCGGCGTGGCGTGCGCCTCGGGCGCGGCGCCGGTCGGAACGCTGATGTAGCCGCCCGCGCCGATGATCCGGTCGAACGACGACCGGTCGACCACCAGGTCCTTGACCACGGGGAACGCGCCCGCCCGCCACGGTTCGACGTCGACGGTGGCGCCGTCCTCGAAGTGCCGCATGTGCAGCTGGCAGGTGGTGGTGCGCTCCGGGCCGTGCGCGTCGCCGTTGATGACGACGCCGCACGCGCCGCAGATCCCCTCGCGGCAGTCGTGGTCGAAGGCGACCGGCTCCTCGCCGCCCAGGATGAGCTTCTCGTTGAGCGTGTCGAGCATCTCGAGGAACGACATGTCCTCGGAGATGTCGTCCACCTCGTAGGTGACCATGGCGCCGGGTTCCTCGGCATTGCGCTGGCGCCAGACGCGCAGGGTGAGCCTCATGCGTAACTCCGCTGGGTGGGGTGGACGTAGGCGAATTCGAGGGCTTCCTTGTGCAGTACGGGCGCCCGGCCCGTACCGGTGAACTCCCAGGCGGCGGCGTACGAGAACTCCTCGTCCCTGCGCTCCGCCTCACCGCCGTCGGTCTGGCTCTCCTCGCGGAAGTGGCCGCCGCAGGACTCGGTGCGGTGCAGGGCGTCGAGGCACAGCAGCTCGGCGAGCTCCAGGTAGTCGACGATCCGGTTGGCCTTCTCCAGCGACTGGTTGAGCTCCTGGCCCGTCCCCGGGACCTTGATCCGTCGCCAGAACTCGTCGCGGATCTCCGGGATGCGGGCGAGTGCCTTGCGCAGGCCCTCGTCGGTGCGGGCCATGCCGCAGTACTCCCACAGGAGTTCCCCGATCTCCTTGTGGAACGAGTCGGGGGTGCGGTCGCCGTCGACGGCGAGCAGCCGCTCCAGGCGGTCGGTGGTCTCCGAGACCACCCTGACCGCCTCGGGGTGCGTCGCGTCGACGTCGTCGTGGTGCGGGTTGCGGGCCAGGTAGTCGTTGATGGTGGACGGCAGGACGAAGTAGCCGTCGGCCAGGCCCTGCATGAGCGCCGACGCACCCAGGCGGTTCGCGCCGTGGTCCGAGAAGTTGGCCTCGCCGATCGCGAAGAGGCCGGGGACGGTGGTCTGGAGGTCGTAGTCGACCCACAGTCCGCCCATCGTGTAGTGGATCGCCGGGTAGATGCGCATGGGCACCTCGTACGGGTTCTCGGCGGTGATGCGCTCGTACATCTCGAAGAGGTTGCCGTACTTCTCCTCGACGGCCTTGCGGCCGAGGCGGCGGATGGCGTCGGCGAAGTCCAGGTAGACGCCCTGGCCGCCGGGGCCGACGCCGCGCCCCTCGTCGCAGACGTTCTTCGCGGCGCGCGAGGCGATGTCGCGCGGCACGAGGTTGCCGAACGACGGGTAGATCCGCTCCAGGTAGTAGTCCCGCTCGTCCTCGGGGATCTCGCCGGGCGGGCGGGTGTCGCCCTGCGCCTTGGGGACCCAGATGCGGCCGTCGTTGCGCAGCGACTCGCTCATCAGGGTGAGCTTGGACTGGTGGTCTCCGGAGCGCGGGATGCAGGTGGGGTGGATCTGGGTGAAGCAGGGGTTGGCGAAGTACGCCCCGCGCCGGTGGGCGCGCCAGATCGCCGTCGCGTTGGAGTTCTTGGCGTTGGTGGAGAGGTAGAAGACGTTGCCGTAGCCGCCGCTCGCGAGTACCACGGCGTCCGCGAAGTACGTGCTGACGCGGCCGGTGATCAGGTCGCGGGCGACGATGCCGCGCGCCCGCCCGTCGACGACGATCAGGTCGAGCATCTCGGTGCGCGCGTGCATCTCGACGTTCCCGGCCGCGATCTGCCGCGACAGCGCCTGGTAGGCGCCGAGCAGCAGCTGCTGGCCCGTCTGGCCCCGGGCGTAGAAGGTGCGTGAGACCTGGACGCCGCCGAAGGAGCGGGTGTCGAGCAGGCCGCCGTATTCGCGGGCGAAGGGCACGCCCTGCGCCACGCACTGGTCGATGATCTCTACGGAGATCTGTGCGAGGCGGTGGACGTTGGACTCGCGGGCGCGGAAGTCGCCGCCCTTGACCGTGTCGTAGAAGAGGCGGTGCACGGAGTCGCCGTCGTTGCGGTAGTTCTTGGCGGCGTTGATGCCGCCCTGCGCGGCGATGGAGTGCGCGCGGCGGGGCGAGTCCTGGTAGCAGAACTGCACCACGTGGTAGCCCTGTTCGGCGAGCGTGGCGCCGGCGGCGCCGCCGGCGAGGCCCGTGCCGACGACGATGACGGTGTGCTTGCGCCGGTTGGCGGGGTTGACCAGCTTGGCCTCGAAGCGGCGGGTGTCCCAGCGCTCGGCGACCGGGCCGGCGGGCGCCTTGGTGTCGACGAGCGGCGTGCCGGTCTCGTACGCGGGGTAGTCGGTGCAGTCGCTCATGTCAGCTCACCACTCCAGTCATCACGGCGACCGGTACGGAGACGAATCCGGCGGTCAGCACCAGCGCGAGGCCGTTGGCCAGGGTCTTGAGGATTCGGTCGCGCCGGGCGTTCCCCACGCCCAGCGTCTGCGCGGCGCTCCAGAAGCCGTGCCGGACGTGCAGCCCGACGGCCAGCATCGCGACGAGGTAGACGACGTTGCCGTACCAGGTGCTGAAGGTCGCGACGACGTTCTCGTACGGACGTCCCGGCTGCGCGTTCTCGTTCACCGTGAGCGTCGTCAGGTCCAGCAGGTGCCACACGATGAACAGGGCGAGGATGATCCCGCCCCAGCGCATGGTCCGCGTGGCGTAGCTCGCCCGCCGCCGCTTGTGGACGTACTTCTCCGGCCGCGCGGCGATGTCGCGCCGGCTGAGCTGGTACGCCGCGACGCCGTGCAGCACCACGGCCGCCAGCAGCACCACGCGCACCACCCACAGCGCCCACTCGTAGTGCAGGAGGGGCTCGCCCATGGTCCGCAGCCAGTGCGCGTACGCGTTGAACTCACCGGAACCGAAGAAGATCTTGAGGTTGCCGAGCATGTGGGCGACCAGGTACATCAGCATGATCAGACCGCTGACGGCCATCACCGTCTTCTTGCCGACGGTCGATCCCCAGAGCGAGCGGGTGAGGGACGGTCGTCGGTCCGTCCGCGTTGCCAGTGCCATGGAACCGACGGTAGGGCCGGGAGGTCCCAGAGGTCCAAGACATGGTCCGGCTCATGTCCATAGGTGCTGCCTATCACCGGTACGGTGGGGGCCATGCAGTTCCAGCAGCTCCTGTACTTCGTGACCGTCGCCGAGACCCTGCACTTCACGCACGCCGCGGAGCGGGTGCACGTCTCGCAGCCGTCCCTCTCGCAGCAGATCCGCGCCCTGGAGAAGGAGATGGGCGCGGACCTGTTCACCCGCGCCCGGGGCAACATCGCCCTCACCGACGCCGGCGAGGCCCTGCTGCCGCTGGCCCGGCGCATCCTCGCGGACGCCGACACGGCCCGCCACGAGGTGCAGGAACTCGCCCAGCTGCGGCGCGGCCGGGTGCGCCTCGGCGCGACGCCGAGCCTGTGCACCGGACTGCTCCCCGACGTCCTGCGCACCTTCCACGATCTGCATCCCGGCATCCAGCTGCTGATCGAGGAGAGCGGCTCGCACGACCTCGTGCGGGAGCTGGCCCGCGGCGCACTGGACCTGGCCCTGGTCGTGCTGCCGCTGCCGACGCCGTCCCCCGCCCTGACCACGGTCGAGCTGCTGCACGAGGACCTGGTCGTGGTCTCCGCCTCGTCGGTCCCGCGCCCCGGGCGCGGCAGGTCCGTACGGATGGCGGATCTGGAGGGCGAGCCGCTGGTGATGTTCCGGCACGGGTACGACCTGCGCGAGCTGACGGTCGCCGCCTGCCGCGCGGAGGGCTTCGAGCCGTCCTTCACGGTGGAGGGCGGCGAGATGGACGCCGTCCTCGGGTTCGTACGGGCCGGCCTCGGGCTCGCGGTCGTACCGCGCATGGTGGCCGCGCGGGCGGGGCGTGACCTGCGGGTCACGCCCCTGGCCCGGCCCGGCCTGAGCCGTACGATCGCGCTCGCGCACCGCAGCGACGTGGCTCCGCCGCGCGCGGCCCGCGAGCTCCAGAAGGTGCTCCTCGCCTCCCGGGCCGGTCAGACCGCGTCGGCCAGCAGCAGGGTGTGAATGCGGTCGGGCGCGCCCGGCCTGGCGTAGTACCAGCCCTGGGCGGTGTCGCACCCCAGCTCGCGCAGCTGGGCGGCCTGCGCGCCCGTCTCCACGCCCTCGACCGTCACGGCCAGCTTCAGGCTGTGCGCGAGCGAGACGATCCCCTCGACGATCTTCACGTCGACGGTGTCGGCCGGGTGCTGCTGCATGGACTGGGTGAAGGACCGGTCCAGCTTGAGGACGCTCACCGGCAGCCGGCGCAGGTTGGCGAGGTTGGAGTAACCGGTGCCGAAGTCGTCCAGCGCGATGTCCACGCCCATCTCGGCGAGCTGGCGCAGCGGCTTGAGCAGGTCGTCGTTCGCGCCGATCAGCGCCGACTCGGTGACCTCCAGGCACAGGGCGCCCGGTTCGAGGCCCGCCCGCTCCAGCACGTCCACGGTGTCCGAGACCAGGCCGGGATGGTGCAGCTGCATCGGTGAGAGGTTCACGTTGATGCGCAGCGGCCCGCCGTCGGAGTGCCGCCGCTGCCAGAACCTGGCCTGGCGTACGGACTCCTCCAGCACCCAGCGGCCCAGCGGGACGATCAGCCCGGTGTGCTCGGCGAGCGGGATGAACCGGTCGGGGCCGAGCACGCCGTGCTGCGGATGGCACCAGCGCACCAGCGCCTCCGCCCCGTGCACGCTGCCGTCGCCGAGGTGCACGAGCGGCTGGTACTCGATGAAGAACTCTCCCCGCTCCAGCGCGGCGGGCAGGGCGTTGGTGAGGCCGTGACGGGTGATGGCGCGGGCGTCCGCCTCCGCGTCGGCGGTCTCGAAGCGGTTGCCGCCCGCCGACTTGGCCCGGTACATGGTGATGTCGGCGCTGCGCAGCACCTCCGCGGGGCTGCGCTCGCCCGCCGGCCCCTCGACGATGCCGATGCTGCCGCGCACGGTCAGGTCCCGGCCCTCGATGCGGATCGGGGCCGCCAGCGCGTTCAGTATCCGGGCGGCGAGGTCGTCCACCTCCTGGCGGGTGTCGGGCCCCGTGGTGAGTGCCACGAACTCGTCGCCGCCGAGCCTGGCCACCATCTCGCCCGGTGCCGTGGCGCAGCTCTGCAGACGGTCGGCGACCTCCACGAGCAGCCGGTCGCCGGCCGAGTGGCCGAGGCTGTCGTTGACCGCCTTGAACCCGTCGAGGTCGAGGTAGCACAGGCCGAAGCGCATGCCGTCGCCCGCGGAGAGGGCCTTCTCCAGACGCTCGAAGAACAGCGTGCGGTTGGGCAGTCCGGTCAGGGCGTCGTGGGTGGCCTCGTAGCGCAGGCGCAGATTGAGCAGGCGCCGCTCGGTCGTGTCCTCCATGAGGGCGAGCTGGTACTGCGGCCGGCCCTCGGCGTCGCGCAGCAGCGAAACGGTGAGGTTGGTCCACAGGACGGTGCCGTCGGTGCGGTAGTACGGCTTCTCGACGTGGTAGCTCTCCCGCTCGCCGCGCACCAGCTCGTCGTACAGCTTCCACACGTGCGGCGTGTCCTCCGGGTGGACCCACTCGCTCACCTTCCGGCCGCGCATGTACTGGTCCATGCCGCCGAACATCCGCATGAGCGCCTCGTTGACCTCCAAAACGTTGCCGTCGAGGTCCGCGATGCCGATGCCGATCGCCGCGCCCTCGAAGACCGCGCGCAGACGGGTCTCGGTGGTGTGCAGCGCCCGCTGCGCCTCGCTGCTCGCCAGCAGCGACGACCGCGCGAGGGCCTCCTGCTCGGCGAGGGTCCGCTCCCGCAGAGCCTGCGCGAAGCCGGCCGAGAGGGCGTGCTGGAGCCGGGCGCAGCGCGCCCGGCGCTCCTCGGTCTGCGCCGGCGAGCCGTCCTCCCCGGCGCAGTACAGCACCAGGTAGGAGTCGACGACGCCGAGCGTGCGGACGAGCGCGTCAGGGTCGGTGCAGTGGGCCGCGACCAGGGCGGCGCCGACCTCGTGCGCGGGCGTGGTGTCGAAGGGCCGCCGGTGCAGGGCGTCGCGCAACTTCCCTGCCAGCGGCAGCAGATGGCGCTCCACCTCGGGGCGGGTCAGGGAGGTGGCGGTGACGGGGAAGATCGCCCGGCTCCAGATCGTCGCGAACCGCCCGAGTCTGCCGTCCCGGTCGTCCTGATCGTCGGAACCCGGCTCCGGGGCGCGCCCCGGAGTCCGGCCGGGGCGCGGCCCCGGTGCCCGCGGTGGCACGCTCACGCCTTGCGTCCCACTCCTGCGAAGCCCGAGAAGGCGAACGGATCCTCCTGGGAGAGCTCGGTCTCGGGCCGCCACTCGGCCATCGGGACCAGTCCCGGCTCGACCATCTCGTATCCCTCGAAGAAGTGGGCGACTTCCTCGTGCGAGCGCATGATCAGCGGGTTCTTGATGTCCTTGTAGACCTCGACCGTGCCGCCCACCTGCTGCGGGGGCAGCGGGATGCCCGCGTACGAGGCGTGGGTGAGGATCAGGAGGCTGCCGGGGGCGAGGGCGTCGCGCAGCTCCGCGACGGCCGCCCGCGGGTCGTCGGCGTCCTCGACGAAGTGCAGTACGGCGACGAGCAGCAGGGCCACCGGACGTTCCAGGTCGATGAGTTCGCCGACGACGGGGCTGCTCAGGATGTCCTGCGGCTTGCGCAGGTCGGCGGCGGCTATGCCGGCCCGCTCGTTGCCCGCGAGCACGGCCCGGCTGTGCGCCACCGCGACCGGGTCGTGGTCGACGTACACCACACGGGCCCCGGGGTCGGCGGCCTGGGCGACCTCGTGGACGTTGCCGAAGGTCGGGATGCCCGACCCGATGTCGAGGAACTGGCTGACGCCCTCGTCGACCGCGAAGCGCACCGCGCGCCGCATGAAGGCGCGGTTCGCCTGCATGATCTTGGGAAGGCCCGGCAGGAACTCCATCGCCTTGCGGGCCGCTTCCCTGTCGACCTCGAAGTTGTGCGAACCGCCCAGGTAGAAGTCGTAGATCCGGGACACGCTCGGCACCGTGAGATCGATGCCCTGGGGTGCCCAGGCGGGTCGCTCCATCAATGTCTCCAACTCATCGCCGCGGTACGGCCGGTCATGACCTAGACCGGTGTTCGAGCCGAGGCTACTGATCGGCAGGCATCAGAGCGAGCAAAAACGGAAATTAGCGGTCCGTTCTCGGTCACACGCCGCAGGCATGTGCGGCACGAACGACCGGCCCGCCCCCGCCGGACGGGGCGGGAACGGGCCGGTGCCGGCCGGGCGCCACAGCGCGGGGACGCTGTGCTGCCTACTTGGGCGCGCCGACCATCTTGCCCTCGGGCGACACCGCGTACCAAGTGCCGCCGACGCCCTGGCCGTTGGTGTCACCCGGCTTCGAGTCTCCCGAGAAGGTGTAGACGGGCCAGCAGTCGATCGTCTGCTGCTTGATCCCGTCGGGGCGGTCGAAGACGACGAAGCCCTTCTTGAGGATGCCCTCGGTGTCGTTCTTCTCGACCGGCGGGACG
Source organism: Streptomyces sp. NPDC054887 (assembly GCF_053610585.1). Taxonomy (NCBI): domain Bacteria; kingdom Bacillati; phylum Actinomycetota; class Actinomycetes; order Kitasatosporales; family Streptomycetaceae; genus Streptomyces; species Streptomyces sp. NPDC054887. Next base: position 15,477 of record NZ_JBSGYQ010000067.1, read on the forward strand.
ACCGGCCACTTCTCCAGGCAGGCGCCGGTGCAGGCGGTCTTCATGGGCCAGGCCGAGTCCTTCTCGAACCGGTAGACCGTCATGCCCTCGGAATCCACCACGATGTCACCGAGCTTGGGGTCCTTGCGTACGGACATGCCCGCGAGGTCGGCCTTCTCGGCCCCGCCCTCTTCGCCGCCACCGGCCTCGGCGTCACCGGCGCCCGCGCCTCCCGGCGCGGCCTTCTTGCCGTCGGGGGCGGAGGCGAACCAGGTGCCGCCGACACCCTGCCCCTTGGCGTCGCCGGGCTTGGCGTCCTTGGCGAAGCGGTACATGGGCCAGCCGCCCACGGTGAGCTGCTTGGTGCCGTCGGCCCGTTCCACCTCGCCGAGCATCGAGGCGTCGGTTCCGGGTGCGGCCGTGGCGTCGCTCGCCGGCACGACGGGCCACGCCTTCGCGCAGTCGCCCTCGCAATTCGACTTCGGCGGACTGACGGTGTCCTTGTCGAACCGGTAGAGCGTGAAACCCTCGCTGTCGGTGAGCACCTTGCCGAGCTTCTTGCTGTCCCAGACGGCGAGTTGACCCGCGGCCTTGGACGTGGCCCCGCCGGCGGCGGCGTCGCCGTAGCCGCCCTTGTCCGAGCCGTAGCCACCGTCGGCGGGCTGCGCCGCGGGGTTGGCGTTGCCCACGGCCTGGCCATTGGGGGACTCCGTCACCGTGTCCTGACCGCACGCCGTCGTCAGCGCCATCACAGCCGCCGCCGTCACCGCGAGCGAGACGTTCCGCCAGGTCTTCATGTGGACTCCTGTGTACCGAGGGTGTGGTGCGGCGCTCCAGTGCGTCGCTCATGGCCCTAGGTACGGGCGGCGGGTGCCCGGGCGTTCAACCCGTTCGCAGAAATTTCGCAATGCCCTCGGCCGCCGCCCGGACGATCTCAAACGCGAAGACGCCGAAATCCCGCCCATCGGGCTAATTGCGCCGAATGGCCGCGTGCCGGTGATCTCCCGGGTCCATGCTCCCGGACGTGCACCCACCGCTCTCAGGACGCCTGCTGGCCGCCGTGACGCTGCTCTGGCTGCTGCTGGGCCCCGCGACGGCCTCGGCCGACAGCTGTTCGTACGCCTCCATCTCGCAGGGCGGCGAGGCGTCGTCGGGCTCGGCGGTCGCCGTGGGCGGCAGCGCGGACTGCACGGCGGGCCCGACACCGAAGCCGCCGCCTCCTCCACCGCCGCCACCGCCTCCCCCTCCGCCACCACCGCCTCCTCCGCCGCCTCCGCCGCCACCACCACCGCCACCGGCCCCGGCGCCTCCCGCGCCCGAAGCGCCCGCGCCGCCGCCACCGCCCCCGCCACCGCCGCCCGCCCCGGCGCCGCCACCCGCGCCCGAGCCGCCTCCACCGCCGAAACCGAAGCCCGAACCCGCCCCGTCGGCCAAGCCCGGGCCGAAGCCGTCGTCAGCCAAGCCGGTCGCCATCCCCGTGTACCGCAAAGCCACCCGTCAGGAGCCGCAGAACGGCCCGTCCCTGGTCTCCCTCACCCTGCTCGTCACGGCCCCCGCGGTGTTCGCGGCCGCCGTCCTGCGCCCCCGCTCCCGATAGCCGACGGAGAAGCAAATGTCGGAATGGCTCGTCCTGAGCATCGCGATGGCGTCCGCCTGCGCGGTCGTCCTCACCATCACGGTCATCAACCACCGCCGCGTCGGCGACGACGACGACCCGTCCGAGACCCCGGACGTCATCGAGTACATGACGATGATGATCGGCGTGGTCTACGCGATCGTCCTCGGTCTGGCCATCGCGGGCGTCTGGGAGGGCCGCAGCGCCGCCCAGGAGTCCGTACGCCAGGAGGCCCAGGCCCTGCACGAGGTCAGGGCCAGGTCGGAGGTCTACCCCGCCGACGTCCGGGCCCGCATCCGCGGCGATGTCGACGCGTACGTCACGTACGTCGTCAACACCGAGTGGGAGCACATGGCCGAGCACGGCAGCCTCACCGAACGCGGTACCGAACTCCTGGAACAGGTGCGCCGCGACGTCACCGACTACAGGCCGAAGACCGACCACGAGGGCCAGGCGTACCAGCCCCTCGTCGACCAGGTGGCCGCCGCCGACGACGCCCGGGGCGCACGCGGCGCGGGCGCGGAGGCCACCATGCCCGGCGTCGTCTGGTTCGGTCTCATCGTGGGGGCCCTGGTGGCGGTGGGTCTGATCTTCACGCTCCAGATCCGCCGCACCGGGCGGGAACTGCTGCTGGCCGGCTTCTACAGCGCGCTGATCGCCTTCCTGCTCTTCCTCATCTGGGACTTCGACGCGCCCTTCGGCCGGGGTCTGTCCGCGACGGCCGGGCCGTTCCTCGACCTGTTCCCGGTGGCGTCCCGGTAGCCGGGCGGAGCCGCGGCGACCGCGTGCGGCGGCTCACAAGAACCCCGCGCCGCCGGAGGCCGACGGCTCCCGGCGGTGCACCGGGTGGCGTATGCCGGTACCCCATTTGCGCGACTGTGATCGCGCGCCGCCGCCACCCCTCCTAGCGTTCGGGATATCGAGGCGCATTTCCTGCCATGTGTGGATACAAATTCCGCCGCTGCTCCTCGAGGACCCGGAGGATTGTCCATGCGCGCGATACGTGTAACATCGGCCGCCGCGCTCGGCCTCGCCGCACTCTCACTCACCGTCCCGGCCGCCTCGGCGGTCGACACCAAAGGTCCGGCGGTGGTCGGTACCGCCACGCCGTCCACCATCGCCGCCGGCGGACAGATCACGCTGTTCGTGTCGGGCTGCGACAGCGACGCGGAAGCGTCCTCGGCCGTGTTCGACACCGTCACGGTCCCCAAGGGGGGCACCGCGACGGCCAGGGTGGACTGGGACGCCAAACGCGGAGCCATGTACACCATCACCTACACCTGCCTCGCCGACGGCCGCCAGGGGACGTCGCAGCTCACCATCGCCGGCGCGCCCACGCCCAGCCCCACCGTGACCACGACCACCACGGCCACGGCGACGGCGACCCCCTCCCCGCTCGGCCCCGCCAGGGGTGGCGTGGGAGGCAGCCAGGGCGGCATGAACGCCGGGGAGATCGCCGCCGGTGCGGCGCTGGTGGTCGCGGCGACCGGAGGCGTCGTCTTCGTACTGCGCCGCCGCGCCAGCAGCCGCCAGCACTGACGGAAGGCGGCCCGCAGCCCCGTACGCCCGTTGCCCCGCGTCCTCGTAAGGACGCGGGGCGACGGGCGTTCACAGCTGTAGGGGCCACGGGCGGCCGGGCGCTCAGACGCCGCGGTTCAGCCGGCGCCTGCGGGCGATGAAGAGGCCGCCGCCGACCGCCGACGCGGCGACGAGTCCGGCTCCGACCTGCATCTCCGTGTCGGAAGGGCCGAGCGAGCCGCCGATGCCGCCGCGCGCGCCCCGGCCCGCCAGAACGGTGAACTGGTGGGTCGCCACCATGGCGTTGTCGTTGCACTTGACGGCCAGGTTGTAGTGGCCGGGGGTGGCGTTGTGCCGGATCTTGGCGGTGGCGAACGACGTGGTGTCGCTCGCCGGCAGGTGGGCGGGCCGCTGGAAGGCGTTGGACGTCACGGTGCCGCCGTGGCCGCACCCCGAGGCGCTGACCGTCAGCACGCCGCCCTGGTGGACCGAGAACGGGTTGACGCTGACATTGCGAGGGCCGTTGGTGGCGGTGGCGGTGGGGGCGACGAGTCCGACCGCCGCAAGGGCGGTCGCGGTCACCAGACAGGCGCGTGAGACACGCATCGTAGAACCTCCACGGGACGGCGCCCCGGAGCGGTGCTCCGGGAAGATCGACGAGAACGCCTCCCATGACGAACACTCACCGGGCGTGATGATTACCGCATTTCGGGCTGGTCCACCCCGGTGAGACGACACGCCGGTACGGCGCGTCCGGATCTGACGGAGCCGCAGGTCACAGACCGTCAGATATCTTGTACGACGAGTTACCCGGATGGGTCACCCGCGCGCACACCGCGCCACCCGTTCGCCCCTCACGTCTCGCAGCCCCCACCCCGCGCGCTTAGCGTCCGTACAGACGCGTCGAAGGGAGAACAATGGGCCAGGAGTACAACGGCTCCGAGCCGAGAAAACGCTCGCCCTGGGGGGTCCTGGCGCTCGTCATGCTCACTGGCCTCGCGCTGATGCGCAACGGCGCCGACGTGTCCATCGGCCCCCCGCAGCCGGCGTCGGCCGCCGCCCTGGACAGCCCCTCCGAGGTCACCGGCGGCCGCACCTCGCACAGCTCCGTGCGGCCCCTGCCGTACGCCCCCGCCTCCCGCATCCGCCTGCCCGACATCCGCGTGAACGCGCCCATCGTGGACGTGGGGCTCGACGACCAGGGCTGGATCGACGCACCGTCGCCGCAGGACCCCAACCTCGCCGGCTGGTACCAGAACGGCATCTCCCCCGGCCAGAGCGGCACCTCGGTGATCGTCGGCCATGTCGACAACGCGGTGGGGCCCGCCGTGTTCTACAACCTGGGTTCGCTCAGGAAGGGCCACCGCGTGGAGGTGGAGCGCTACGACGGCCGTGCGGCCGTCTTCGAGGTCTACGGCGTCGAGGTGTTCTCCAAGGAGAACTTCCCCGGCCCCCGGGTGTACGGGGACACCGGCAGGCCCGAGCTGCGCGTCATCACCTGCGGCGGCGGCTACTCCAAGACCGGCGGCTACGCCGGCAACGTCGTCGTCTTCGCCCGCCTGGTCGCCACCCGCTGAGCGGGGGGCGGCCGGGCGGGCGTCCGGGGTGCGGCACTCACCCCCGCGCGGTGGCGTCCGGCACCGTGATCCGGTAGCCCCGGTCGAGCAGTTCCGGCAGATACGTGCGCAGCGCCGCCACGCTCTGCCGGCGGTCGCCCCCCGCGTCGTGCGAGAGCACCACCACCCCGGGGCCCGCGCCGGAGCGCACCCGGCGGACGATGTACCCGGTGCCCGGCTCGCGCCAGTCGAGCGTGTCCAGGGTCCAGCCGAGCGGTTCCATGCCCAGCTCCGCGCCGATCTCGAACGAGCGGCGGTTCCAGGCCCCGTAGGGCGCCCGGTACCAGACGGGCGCCTGGCCGACGGTCCGCTCGACGATGTCGCTGGTGCGCCCCAGCTCCGCGCGGACGCCCGCCGGTGACAGCCGGGTGACCAGAGGGTGCGACCAGGAGTGGTTGCCCACGACATGGCCGTCCTCGGCCATCCGGCGCAGCAGGTCCGGGTGCGCCGCGGCCATCTCCCCGCACACGAAGAACATCGCGCGCACGTCGTAGCGCCGCAGCGTGCGCAGGACGGCCGTGGTGTAGCGCGGGTCGGGCCCGTCGTCGAAGGTCAGGACCATGCTGCGGCCCTTCCCCGCCATCCGGAGGAAGGGCCTGCGGCGCACCGGCGGCCGGGCGGGCGCCGTCCGGGGCGGCGCGTACGCCGTCATGGGCCGCAGCCGGTACGCCGAGGCCCTGACCTGCGTACCGGCCTGCGGCCCGGCGGCCGGGAGCGGCCCCGGCGGATGGCGTACCGGCGTCTGGGCCGGATCCGGGCCGAGCAGGCGGACGGCGGTGGCGGCCCCGAGGCAGGCGGCCAGGCGCAGCATCGCCCGCCGCCGCGGAGGCATCTGATCGGTTTTCATGACTAATAGCTCGCACGGCCGAAGGCCGCCGGGCCCGACCCACACCGGCGGCGGGGGCCGAAGTACCCGATGGGACGAGCCGGTCGGCGCCGGATAGCCTCGCTGCTGTGACCGAGCAGCAGCGCCATCAGTTCGAACGCGGTACCGACGGCCCCAAGGTGATCGTCGCGGGCCTGGACGGCTCCGACTCCTCGATGCGGGCCGTGGCCTACGCGGCGGGCCAGGCACGGCGGCAGAACGCGCTGCTCGCCCTGGTGTACGTACAGCCGCTGATGCCGGCCGGGGCGTCGCTGGGGGTGCCCGTCGCGACGACGACCGAGGAGATCGCCGCCGAACTGATGGCGGAGGTCCGCACGGCGGCGGAGCGGACGAAGGGCACGTTCGAGGTCCGGTGGGAGTTCCACACCTTCCGCGGCGATCCGTACAACGGCCTGGTGGCCGCGGCCGGTGAACTCAGGGCGGACGCCGTGGTGGTGGGGGCGTCGGAGTCGGCGGGCCACCGGTTCGCCGGCTCGGTGGCGGTGCGGCTGGTGAAGGCGGGGCGCTGGCCGGTCACCGTCGTGCCGTGACCGCGCGCCACGGCGCAGGACGCCACTTGGCCTACGCCGCCTTTCCCCGCACCCACCGCTGGTCCATCATGAGCCGCCATCAGCCGACAGTCGTCTGCGGAGGTATGACTCATGGCCGGACTCCGGGCGGGGCAGGGCATCCTGCGCCGCAAACCGATCGAGCAGGTCGAGGAGGGGGACGCCGGTGAGCGGCTGACCAGAACGCTCGGGCTCTGGCAGCTCACCGCGATCGGCGTCGGCGGCATCATCGGCGCGGGCATCTTCACTCTCGCCGGTACGGTCGCCAACGGCACGGCGGGACCCGCCGTCCTGGTCTCCTTCCTGATCGCCGGTGTCGCGAGCGCGGCGGCGGCGTTCTCGTACGCCGAGTTCGCGGGCATGATCCCGAAGGCCGGTTCGGCGTACACCTACGGCTACGTGGTGCTCGGTGAGCTCGCGGGCTGGTTCATCGGCTGGGACCTGCTGCTGGAGTACACGGCGATCGTGGCGGTGGTCGCGATCGGCATCTCCGGCTACTTCAACTTCCTGCTGGACGACCTGGGCGCCGAGCTGCCCACGTGGATGCTGGGCGCGCCCGGCACCGGCAGCGGCCACCGGGTCGACCTGATCGCGGCCGTGCTCTGCCTGTTCATCGCGTACCTGCTGACGCTCGGCATCAAAAGCGCGGCGCGCTTCGAGACGGTCGTGGTGGTGCTGAAGGTGCTGGTCGTGCTCGTCGTGATCGTGGTCGGCTTCTTCCACGTCAAGACCAGCAACTACAGCCCGTTCTTCCCCTTCGGCGTCGGCGGCGCGTTCACCGGCGCGGCGACGGTGTTCTTCGCGGTCTTCGGGTACGACGCCATGTCGACGGCGGCCGAGGAGTCCAAGGACGCGCAGCGCCACATGCCGAAGGCGATCCTGTACTCGCTCGCCATCTCGATGGCGCTGTACGTGCTGGCCACCCTGGTGCTCACCGGCATGCAGAACTACACGGAGATCGACCCGGAGAGCGGCTTCTCGACGGCCTTCCAGTCGGTGGGGCTCGACGCGCTCGCGGACGTGATCGCGGTGGGCGCCATCATCGGCATCCTCACCGTCATGTTCACGTTCATGCTCGGCGTCACCCGTGTGTGGTTCTCGATGAGCCGCGACGGGCTGCTGCCGCACTGGTTCGCCAAGACGCATCCGACGCGGCACGTGCCCGTGCGGGTGACGTGGATCGTGGGCTTCGCGTCGGCGCTGATCGCCGGGTTCCTGCCGATCGGCGAGGCCGCGGAACTGACCAACATCGGCATCCTGCTGGCGTTCGCCGTGGTGTGCACCGCCGTGATCGTGCTGCGCTACCGGCGGCCCGACCTGCCGCGCAGCTTCCGTACGCCGGGCATGCCCGTGGTGCCGGCGATCGGGGTGGTGTCCTCGATCTGGCTGATCACCTACCTGGCGGCGGAGACCTGGCTGCGCTTCGCCGTCTGGTTCGCCCTCGGGCTGGTGATCTACTTCGGTTACTCGTACCGGAAGTCGGCGCTGGCGAAGCAGCCGGGGGCCGACGCCGGCGGCCGGAAGTAGCGCGTGGGGCGCCGCCGGGCGGGTCCGCTCCCGCTCGGCGGCCGCCGGGGCCGGGCCCGGCGGCGGACCGGGCCCGAGGTGCCTACCGGCCCATCCGCAGGCCGTCCTCCCCCGCGTCCCGGCTCAGCACGACCTCGCGGATCCTGTCCCGTACCGCCGTGTGGTCCTCGCCCGCGTCGATCGCCGCGTTCAGATTGCGCACGCGACCGGCGTCCGTGTCGAACCACTGGGGGATGAACTCCGCCTTGCTCACCCGCCACCGCCGCCCCTCCCGCGTCGGCGGCGCGAAGGTGAAGCGGCCGATCGTGCCCTGGTTGCCGCGCGGGTCGAACGACCCGGAGTGGTTGACCATCGCACCGGCGATCTGGTCCCCCATGCCGTAGACGATCCAGGTGCCGTTCACCTTCTCGTACGCCTGCGGAACGTGCGCGTGCGTGCCGAGGATGAGGTCGATGTCAGGCCGGCCGCCCGTCTTCGACGCGGTCAGCGCCCTGCCGAGGCGCAGCTGCTGCGCGTCGGGCTCGTCCTGCCACTCCGTGCCCCAGTGCAGCGAGACGACGACCACGTCGGCGCCCGCCTTCCTCGCGGCCCGCGCGTCGGCGACGATCCTGTCTTCGTCGATCATGTTGACCGCCCACGGCCGGCCCTCGGGCATCGGATAGCCGTTCGTGCCGTACGTGTACGCCAGCTGGGCGACCTTCGCACTGCCTCCCTTCAGCCACGCCGGCTCCCGGGACTCGGCCTCCGTCCTGGCGGAGCCGACGTGCCGGACACCCGCCTTGTCGAGCGCGGTGAGCGTCCGGTCGATGCCCTCGGCCCCCGCGTCGAGGCTGTGGTTCGAGGCGGTGGAGCACGCGTCGTAACCGGTGGCGCTCAGCCCTTTCGCCACCTCGGGGGGCGATTTGAAGTTGGGATAGCCGGTGTACGGGCCGCCGTCCGCCCCGTAGACCGTCTCCATGTGGCAGATCGCCAGGTCGGCCGCCGAGACCACCGGCGCGACCCCCGCCAGCATCGGCGCGAAGTCGTATCCCTCGCCGCCCGCGTCCGCCGCCGCCTGCCGGATGATCGACGCGTGCGGCAGTACGTCGCCCGAGGCGACCAGGGTGAAGCCCCGCTGCTGCCCCCGGCCGGCGCCCGCCGCCAGGTGGGCCGAGCGGTCGGAGCCCGGCGGGGACTTCGCCGGCGGGCCGGCGCACGCGGTGACGCCGCCGATCAGCAGCGCGGCCACGGCCGTAGCACCCTGCACTTTTCGCTTCACCATCAGACCGACTTTCGTCTTGTATTTCTTATGGCGAAACAAACCGATATGGGGGACTTCCGCAAGTCGAGGGCCACGGCCGTGCCGGACACGGACGCCGGCCTGCGGCCCGACCGTTCGTCGTGCCATTCGTCGCACCGTTCGACCGCTCACCGCACGGCCCCTGCCGCCCGTTCGGCCGCCGCGTCCCGCACCCCCGCGCACCGGCCGGGCGGCGGTTATCTTCGCCGCCGTCAGGCCATCGGCACCCGGTTCTCCCGAAGGGGCGTCAACGGTGACTTCCTCCGCTTCCTCCCTCACGCAGCACACCGACGAACGAGACATCGCCGCGCTCCAGCGCGAGCACGGCAAGGCCCTCTTCTGCTTCCTGCTGAGCCTCACCTACGGGGACCGGCAGCGGGCCGAGGATCTCCTCCAGGAGACCCTGGTCCGGGCCTGGCAGCACCCGGAGGCGCTGGCGAGCGACCACGACTCGCTGCGCCCCTGGCTCTTCACGGTGGGGCGCAGGCTCGCGATCGACGCCCGGCGGGCCCGCCGCTCCCGGCCGCACGAGGTCGGCGACGACGTACTGGAGCAGTCGGCGCTCCCCGAGGACCACGAGGAACGCTCCGTGATCGCGCTCGACGTCCGCCGGGCCGTGGGCGCGCTGCGGGGCGAGCACCGCGAGGTGCTGACCCAGGTGTACTTCCGCGGGCGTTCCGTGGCCGAGGCGTCCGAAGCGCTCGGCATACCGGCGGGCACGGTCAAGTCCCGTACGTACTATGCTCTGCGCGCGCTGCGGAAGGTACTTCCCGGGTACGGTCGCGACGCCGCCTGAGGCACTTCCGCACCACCCGTCCCGCAGGTCAGATCGTCACCTTCCGTACCCGTGCAGAGCAGGCCGATTTCGAAACGGCAGCGCCAAGTTGAGTAAAGACCGCACGCCGTGCGTGTCTGAGAGTGAAGGCTCGGCGGTGCCCCGCAGGACACGGATACAGATCAGCCCGGGAGAAGGTGGAGTGCTGTGCTGCCCGAGAGTACGAATGGCACCAGCGGAGACAGGCTCGCGGTACCGATGGCTTGGCTGTACGCCGAGTACATCGCCGACGAGCTGCTCCGTACGGGCAATCTGGTCCCACCCGGCACGATCGAGTTCCGGGCGGGCCGCGAGACCCTGGCGCTGACCGTCTACCTGTCCGACAGCTCCGACGAGCTGTCCGGCATCCGCGTCGTCTCCAGCCTCGACGAGTGGCTCTCCCTCACCACGTACGGCCATCCCTGGGAGACCTGGGTACGCGAGAGACTCGCCGCGCGGACGGCCGATGCCGGGCGTGACGGGGCCGCCGGTCCCGACCTCGAACTGGCGCTGGCCTCATGGCGCTGGCTCAGCGGCACCGAACTGCTGGCCGCCGACCTCGGCGGCGCGATCCCCTGGCACCAGGCGGCGGATCTGGGAGTGGACGAGAGCGACCAGGTGTGGATGCCGGCCTGGCAGCTCGGACTGCCGCTCGGCCATCTGGCCATCCACCTCTTCTGATCACCGCCCCGCCCGCGGTGCGGAGCGCCGGCCCGGTCCGGCGGGAGCCGACGGGTGCACTCCGGCGCGGTACTTGGGGAAGCGCAGCGTGATCTTCATGCCCGCGCCCACGCCGGTCTCGATCACGAGGCCGTAGTCGTCGCCGTACACCTGGCGCAGCCGGTCGTCGACGTTGGACAGGCCGATGCCGGACGACGCGGTGTGCTCGCCCGCGAGGATCCGCCGCAGCCGCTCCGGGTCCATGCCGACGCCGTTGTCCTCGATGACCACCGTCGCCTCCGCCCCCGCGTCCCGGGCCGCGATGGTGACCCTGAACTCGTCGGTGGAGTCCTCCAGTCCGTGTTTCACGGCGTTCTCCACGAGCGGCTGGAGGCAGAGGAACGGCAGCGCGACGGGCAGCACCTCGGGGGCGACCTGGAGCGTCACCTTCAGCCGGTCGCCGAAACGGGCTCCGGCGAGCGCGAGGTACTGCTCGACGGAGCGCAGTTCGTCGGCGAGGTTGGTGAAGTCGCCGTGCCGGCGGAAGGAGTAACGGGTGAAGTCCGCGAACTCCAGCAGCAGTTCACGGGCCCGCTCGGGATCGGTGCGTACGAACGAGGCGATCGCGGCCAGTGAGTTGAAGACGAAGTGGGGTGATATCTGGGCGCGCAGGGCGCGGATCTCCGCCTCGACGACGCGGGTGCGCGAGCGGTCCAGCTCGGCGAGTTCGAGTTGGACGGATACCCAGCGGGCCACTTCGGTCGCCGCCCTGACCAGGACGGCCGACTCCCGTGACCCGTAGGCGACGAGCGCGCCCAGCACGCCTTCCTCGCCGGTCAGCGGGGCGATCACGGCCCACCGCAACGGGCACTGGAGGTCGTCGCAGTCGGTGCGTACGCTCTGGCTCCGCCCGGAGGCGAGCATTTCGGGCACCCGCCGCAGCACCGCCTCGCGGTGGTGGTCGCCGCCGGGACCGTCCCACGCGAGCACGCTCTCGCGGTCGGTCAGGCACAGTGCCTCGGTGCCGAGCAGCGAACGCAGCCGGCGGGCCGCCTTGCGGGCGGTGTCCTCGGTCAGCCCGGCGCGCAGCGGCGGCGCGGCGAGCGACGCCGTGTGCAGGGTGTGGAAGGTGGCGCGCTCGACGGGTGTGCCGAGGTCCAGGTCCTCGCCGCGCCCGTGGCGGGCGGTGACGCGGCCGAGCACGAATCCCACGGCGAGGAGTACCGCGCCCGCGGCGGCCACCGCCGCGATCCCGATGGCGGTCATCCCCGCGCTCCCCCGCTCGCGCCCGCGCCGTCCTTCACCATCAGATCCTCCGGCAGGTGGAGCCGGGCCAGGGTCGCGGCCGTCCCGGCGGGTATCCGGTGCGGGGTCGCGAGGGAGACCAGAACCATGGTCAGGAACCCCAGCGGCACCGACCACACGGCGGGCCAGGCGAGCAGTGAATGCGCCCAGCCGCCCCCGGGGAGCCCGGCCCTGGTCGCCATGACGGCGGTCAGGGCGGCCCCGCCGCCGACGACGAGACCCGCCACGGCGCCGGGCGGGGTGAGCCCGCGCCACCAGATGCCCAGCACGAGCAGCGGGCAGAACGAGGACGCGGACACCGCGAAGGCGAGGCCCACGGCGTCGGCGACCGGCACGTTGACCGTCACGATGCCGAGCCCGAGCGGCACCGCCATGGCGAGGACGGTGGCGAGCCGGAAGTGCCGTACGCCCCGGGACGGGAGGACGTCCTGGCTGAGGACTCCGGCGACCGACATGGTCAGCCCCGACGCGGTGGACAGGAACGCCGCGAACGCCCCGCCCGCGAGCAGCGCCCCCAGCAGGTCGCCGCCGACGCCGCCGATCATCCGGTCGGGCAGGACGAGGACGGCGGCGTCCGCCTGGCCGGTGAGGGACAGTTCGGGGGCGTAGACCCGGCCGAGCGCGCCGTACACCGGTGGCAGCAGGTAGAACGCGCCGATCAGGCCGAGTACGACGAGGGTCGTGCGGCGTGCGGCGGTGCCGTTGGGGCTGGTGTAGAAGCGGACGGCGACGTGCGGCAGCCCCATGGTGCCGAGGAAGGTCGCGAGGATCAGCCCGTACGTCGCGTAGAGCGGGTGCTCCTCTCGGCTGCTGGCCAGCGGCTGGGACCAGCTCGACGCGCCCGCCCGGTCGGTGCCCGCCTTCTCCGGGACCGGGGAGTGGGCCGGGAAGCCCAGCTCCGTACCGGCGTCGATGCGGTGGACGCCCGCGTCGAGGGAGACCGGCTCGCCGTCGTGGCGACTGCCGTCGACCGTGCCCGTGACGGTGACGCGCAGCGGCCGGTCGAGGTCGACGCGCACGGTGTCGCCGACCGTCACGAGCGTGTGCTGCCGGAAGGTGGCGGGCTCCGCGAACCGGGCGCGCGGCGCGTCGTCGCCCAGCCAGGCGAGGGCGAGGAAGAACGCGGGCACGAGCAGCGCGGTGAGCTTGAGCCAGTACTGGAACGCCTGCACGAAGGTGATGCTCCGCATCCCGCCGGCCGCCACCGCCCCGGTCACGACGAGCGCCACCACGAGGCCGCCCACCCAGTCGGGGGCACCGGTGAGGATCTCCAGCGTCAGGCCCGCGCCCTGGAGCTGGGGCAGCAGGTAGAGCCACCCGATGCCCACGACGAAGAGGCTGGCGAGCCTGCGGACCTGGGGCGACTCCAGCCGGGCCTCGGCGAAGTCGGAGAGGGTGTACGCCCCCGAGCGGCGCAGCGGGGCCGCCACGAGGACCAGCAGGACGAGATAGCCGGCCGTGTAGCCGACCGGGTACCAGAGCATTTCGGGGCCCTGGAGGACGACGAGTCCGGCGACGCCGAGGAACGAGGCCGCGGACAGGTACTCGCCGCTGATGGCGGCGGCGTTCAGGCCCGGCTTGACGCTGCGGGAGGCCACGTAGAAGTCGGAGGTGGTGCGGGATATGCGCAGTCCGAGCGCGCCGATGAGGACGGTGGCGAGCACGACGACGGTGACGGCGGCCACCGCGTACGCCTGGTTCACTCAGCGTCCTTCGACGAGCTTGCTGAAGGCGCGCTCGTTGCGCTCCGCGCGCCGCACGTACCAGCGGGCGATCAGCCACATGACGGGGTAGACGGCCACGCCCAGCACCGCCCAGACGAAGGGGGCGGGCGACGGCAGGTCGGACGCGGTGAACACCTCCGGCAGCGAGAACAGCAGCGGAAGCGAGCCGACGAGCAGGACGAGCGCGCCCAGGGAGATCAGCGCGGTCCGCAACTGGCTGCGCATCAGGGACCGTACGTACGTCGCTCCCAGGGTGGTCTGCTCGGTGATCTCGGACCGCGCCGGGGCGTGCCCCGGCGGCCGGCGCGTGCCTCGGGGCACACCGGTGACGGTCTCGCGGCGTGGTGGCCGCTCCGGGAGGGGCTGATCTGCGGACATCGGCGCGAGTCTACGCAGCGGCGATTACTCCGGGTAGGGGTCAGCGGCCGGGCTTTCGGGCGCCGGCGCCGCAGTCGTCGAGCGCGAATTCCAGCTCGACGTACGACTCCTCGGCCCGGCGGAAGGCGATCTCCAGGGCGGCGGCGGTGCGCGGGCCGGCGAGGTCGCGGGCGGCCTCCCGCACCTCGTCCAGCACGTCGGCCCAGCGGCCCGCCGCGCTCTTGACCCCGGTCAGCAGCGCTTCCAGGTCGCGCGCGTCGGACGGCCTGGTCGGCGGCAGGCCGCGGAGCTCCTCCAGCAGCGCGTCGAGTTCGGACATCCGGGCTCCTTGTCACGGGTGGCCCGACCGAGCGTATGCGGCGGACGGGGCCGTACGGACGCGCAACGGCCCGGGAGCGGCGAGCGGCGGGTGCACGGCGCTGAACGGCGCCCGGGGGCGGACCGGCGGTCGGGAGAGGGCGTCCCCGGGGCGCCGGTCGTGCGCCGCCGTTCCGCCGTTCCCGAGCAGGGCGTTCCCGGCGGGGTCAGCCGCGTGCCCGGCGCATGAGGAGGTCGCGGAGTTCGCGCGCGTGACGCCGGCTCACGGCGAGTTCGGCGTCGCCGACCCGCACGGTCGTCGCGCCCGCGTCCATCCGCAGTTCGACGATGCGGCCGAGGGCCACGAGGTGGCGCCGGTGGATCCGGACGAAGCCGCGAGCGGCCCAGCGCTCCTCCAGGGTGGAGAGGGGGATGCGTACGAGGTGGCTGCCGGCGCGCGTGTGCAGGCGCGCGTAGTCGCCCTGCGCCTCGACGTACGCGATGTCGTCGATCGCGACGAACCGCGTGACGCCGCCCAGTTCGACGGGGATCTGGTCGGCGGTCTGCGGCGCGACGGCGGGCGGGACGGCGGGCGGGACGGCCGTGGCCGGAGCGGGGCTCGCCTCGACCTGGTCGCAGACGCGGCGTACCGCTTCGGCGAGGCGTTCCCGGCGTACCGGCTTCAGAACGTAGTCCACCGCCTTGAGGTCGAACGCCTGGACGGCGAACCCCTCGTGCGCGGTGACGAAGACGATGAGCGGCGGACGGGCGAACCCGCCCAGGAGCCGGGCGATGTCGAGCCCGGTGAGCCCCGCCATGTGGATGTCGAGGAAGACGACGTCGATGGCGTCGTCGCCGTCGGGGCCGGCGTCGAGCGCGCGGTTGATCCGGCGGAGGGTCTCGGTGGCGTCGGTGGCCCCTTCGGCACTGCGGACCCGGGGATCGGCGCGCAGCAGGTAGAGGAGTTCCTCCAGAGCCGGTCGTTCGTCGTCGACAGCCAGTGCGCGCAACATGGGGGGAGTGTAGGAGCAGGGGGCGTGACCTGGACATACGGGTCGGCGACTTCGTGGCGAACGGACCGCTCCCGGCCTGCGCCCGGTGCGCCCCGCCCGCCCGGAACCCAGGCGGGTTCGCGGCCCGCCCGCACGCCGGGGACGGCCCCCGCGTGCGGCTGCGGGAGAAATCCGCCCCGCCCGGCTTACGGCATGAGCAGAAACGCCGCGATGTGCGTACCTCAGGACGACCTGTCGGTTACCCCACGAACCACGCGAGCCCCCTAGGAATTGCCCCATGAGCAGGAACCAGCGGCATCGGGACGTCGGCGCGTACGCGCTCGGCGTCCTCGATCCAGCGGACTCGTTCCGCTTCGAGGAACACCTGGCCGACTGCGCGACGTGTGCCGTGCGCCTCGGCGAGTTCGCCGGACTGGAGTCGACGCTGGCCGCCTACGCCCATGCCGGCGGCGGCGCCCCCGCGCCGCTGCCCGAGCCCCCCACGGCCGGGTTGCTGGACCGGTTGCTCGCCACGGTCGAGGCGGGCCGCCGGCAACGGAGCAGGCGGCGCCTGCGGCTGGTGGCCGCGGCGGCGGTGCTGATCATCGGCGGCCCCGTCGCGGCGCTCGGCCTGCGGCCGGGGGGCGGGGACGGCGGCGGCCCGGTGCGGCGGTACGCCGCCACCGATCCCGCCTCCGGGGTCCGGGCGGCGGTCGCCCTGCGCGAGCGGGGCTGGGGAGCGGCGGTCGGGCTGGAACTGGCCCGTGTCGCCGGGCCGCTGACCTGCGAACTCGTCGTGGTCGGCAAGGACGGCGAGGAGCAGACCGTCACGACGTGGGCGGTCCCGGAGGGCGGCTACGGCATGCCCGGAGTCGAGGGGCACGAGGAACCGCTGCGCACGGAGGGCGGCGCGGCCCTGCGCGGCTCCGACATCGCCCGCTTCGAGGTCCGCACGCTGGACGGCAGGCGCCTGGTGACGATCGGGGGCTAGCACCGGGCCCCCGGTCGGGCTCACCCCGGGCCGCGCGCCGCCGTACGGGCGGCACCGGAATACGGGCCGGACCCTGCCCGCGCGCCGCCACCCGGACCGTACCGGCGTACCGGCCGCTCAGGGCCCCGCGCCGCCACCCCGGACCCTACCGGCGTACCCGCCGAACCCCGGCCCCGCGCCGTCCGGACCGTACCGGCAGAGGCGGGACCCATGTCGTCGCCACCCAGGACCGTACCGGCGTGCGGCCGGCCAGGCTCAACGTCGCCGCCCGGCGGCCGCCCGCCCGTGCCCCGCGCCGCCTCACTTGAGCAGGCGGGACAGCCGGCGGTCCGCGAGGGGTTTGCCGCCTGTCTGGCAGGTCGGGCAGTACTGCAACGACGAGTCGCTGAAGGAGACTTCGCGGATGGTGTCGCCGCACACGGGACACGCCTCGCCCGTCCGGCCGTGCACCCTGAGTCCGCTCTTCTTCTCCGCCTTCAGCCGGCCGGCGGCCACCCCGCGCGAGCGTTCCACGGCCTCGCCGAGGGTGGTGCGCATCGCCTCGTACAGCGCCGTCGTCTCGTCCTCGGTGAGGTTCGCGACCGGCTTGAAGGGCGACATCCTCGCCGCGTGCAGGATCTCGTCGCTGTACGCGTTGCCGATGCCGGCGATCAGGCTCTGGTCGCGCAGGGCTCCCTTGAGCTGCCGCCGTTCGCCCGCGAGCAGCTGCGCGAACCGGTCGCGTCCGAAGCCGTCGGTGAGCGGGTCGGGGCCGAGCCGGGCGATCCCCGGCACGTCGGCGGGGTCGCGTACGACGTACACGGCGAGGCTCTTCTTCGTGCCGGCCTCGGTGAGGTCGAACCCGGCCCCGTCCGCGAGGACGACGCGCAGTGCGAGCGGCCCCTTGCCCGGGCGCGGCGGCTCGGCCGGCTGTTCGTCCTTCCAGCGCAGCCAGCCGGCCCGGGCGAGGTGGGTCACCAGGTGCAGGCCGCCCACGCCGATGTCGAGGAACTTGCCGTGCCGGCCGACGGAGGTGACCGCCGCCCCCTCCAGCGCGGAGAGCGGCGGGTCGTACGTCTTGAGCACGCTGATGGCGACCGGGACGACCCGGGTGATCTCCCGGCGGACCAGGTGCTCGTCGAGGAACTCTCGCAGTGCTTCGACTTCGGGCAGCTCAGGCATGTTCCCAGCGTGCCTCAGCCCGTGGCGGCCCGCAGCAGGTCTGCCAGCTCGTCCGCGAGGCTGCCGGTCAGACGGTCCAGGTCGGGGACCGCTTTGGCGTCCGCGACCAGGCCGGCGTGCACCCGGCCGCCGTACGTCGTCAGGGCGACGGCCAGGGACTGGCCGCGGGCCAGCGGGGCCATGGGGTAGATCGCGCGCAGGGGGCTGCCGCCGAGCGAGAGGGTGGAGCGGGGCAGCGGCACGCTCGTGACGAGCAGGTCGAAGAGCATCCGCGCCGCGCTGCCCGCGAGCGGGGCGCCGAACCGGTGGGCGAGCGGCGGCAGATGGTCGGCCAGTACGGCGACCGCCCCCGCGCCGCGCCCCGGCCCTTCGGCCTTGTTGCGGTCCATCGTCCGGCGCACCGCCATGAGCCGCGCCCAGGGGTCCGCCTCGGAGACGGGCAGGCCGACGAGGTACGCGGACAGTCTGTTGCCGGAGGCCGCCGAACCGCCGGGCCGGCGCCGGGACACCGGCACCAGGGCGCGCGGGCCGGCGGCGGGCAGCGGTTCGCCGCGCTCCAGCATCCAGCGGCGCAGGGCGCCGGCGACGACCGCGAGCAGCACGTCGTTCGCGGTGCCCCCCGCCGCCCTGCGGATCTTCAGTACGTCGTCGAGCCCCAGCACGGCGGTGCCGAGCCGCCGCGTCCCGCTGGATCCGGCGGCGAAGGCGCTGGCTCCCCAGGGGTCGAAGCGGCTGGCCCGCATGACGGAGGCGCCGATGCCGACGGCCCTGCCGACCTCCTCGATGCGGTCCCGGGCGAAGCCGACGACCTGGTGCGGGCCGGGCAGCCAGGAGCGGGGCGGCACGCCGCGTTCCCGGCGGGCGCCGGCCGCGCCGGCGCCGGCGATCTGGTCGAAGATCGCCGCGCCGATGGCGACGGCGCGCATGCCGTCCGCGAGGGCGTGGTGCAGCTTGACGAGTACGGCGAACGCTCCTGAGTCGCCGGCGGTCAGGACGTACATCTCCCAGGGCGGCCGGCCGCGTTCGAGCGGCTGTTCCATCAGCGCGCCGGCGATGTGGGTGGCGTGGGCCTCGAAGTCGCCTTCGGGAAGTCTGATCCTCCGCACGTGCCGGTGTACGTCGAAGTCCTTGGCCGTCGTCCAGGCCGCCCCGCCGACCGGCAGCAGTACGGCGCGTACGCGCATGCCGAGCCGGGGGACGGCGGCGGCCCGCTCGGCCAGCAGCCCCGCGACGCGGTCGCCTTCGCCCGGCCCGTCGAAGAAGGCGAGGGCCCCCAGGTGCATGGGGTGTTCGGTGGATTCGAGGTGCCAGAAGGCCAGATCAAGAGGTGCCAGAAGCTCGGTGCTCAAGGAGCCCTCACGTCGTCGGAGGCCGGTGGAGAGTCCGCAGTCAATCCCGGGCGGTCGGTTACGGTCAAGTACGACCTGACTCCACACGGTTACCGAGTGGTACAAGTCAGGGGCGCTCACTGCCGGTCGGGCACGACGAACTCGCACCAGACGCACTTGCCGCTCCCCCGCGACTCCACGCCCCAGACGTCCGCGAGCCGGTCGACGAGCATCAGCCCCCGCCCGGACACGCCCGACTCCCCCGCCTCCCGGCGGCGCGGCAGCGCGCTGGAGCGGTCCTCGACCTCGATGCGCAGCCGGCGCTGCGCACCCGTCAGCACCCGCGCGGTGATGATGGCCCCGCCGTCGGTGTGCATCAGCGCGTTGGTCATCAGCTCGTCGGCGGCCAGCTCGATCTCGTCGGCCCGCTCCCGGGCGCCCCAGGCCCGTACCGCCGCGCGGACCATGTGCCGGGCCGAACGGAGCGCCTCGGGGTCGTTCTGCGCGACGTGCTGCTGGAGCCGTCCGCCCGCCCGCGGCACGTCCGCGGCCTTGCGGCGCAGGAGCAGCAGCGCGACGTCGTCCTCGCCGCCCCGCTCGTCGACGACTTCGCAGAGCCTGTCGGCGAGCTCCTGGAGGTCGCTGGGTCCGCTGTGGACGAGGGCGGACAGCATCTGCATGCCGTCGTCGAGGTCCGCGCCGGGCAGCTCGACGAGCCCGTCGGTGCACAGGAGCAGTGTCTGGCCGGGGTCCAGCTCGACGGTCGAGACCGGGTATTCGAGCCGGCCGAACTCCGCCGAGAGGCCGAGCGGCAGACCACCGGCGGCGGGCAGCCTGCGGCACGTGCCGTCCACGTGCCGCACCAGCGGGTCGATGTGCCCGGCGCGCACGAGCTGGACGACCCCGGTGGTCAGGTCCGTCTCGGCGTAGGTGCAGGTGGCGAAGCGTTCGGTGTCGAGTTCGTGCAGGAAGACGGAGGCGCGGGCCATCACGGTCGCCGGGGTGTGCCCCTCGGCGGCGTACGCGCGCAGCACGATGCGCAGCTGGCCCATGACGGCGGCGGCGTGCGTGTCGTGCCCCTGTACGTCGCCGATGACCGCGCCGACGCGTCCGCCGGGCAGCGGGATCACGTCGTACCAGTCGCCGCCGATGTCGCGGCCGAGACGGGCCGAGCGGTAGCGGACGGCGATCTGCGCACCGGGGACTGAGGGGATGCGGCGCGGCAGCATGGCCTGCTGGAGGCCCTCGGCGAGGTCCTTGTCCTGTTCGAAGAGCATGGCCCGCTGGAGGCTCTGCGCGATGCTGCTGCCCAGGGCGATCAGGACGTTGCGTTCGTCGGAGGTGAAGCCGATCCGGTCGCCGTAGAGCAGGCCGAGCGCGCCGACCGGTCTGGCCTGGGCGATCAGCGGCAGGTAGGCGGCGGAGGTGATGCCCAGGTTCTTGATGTGCTGCCACAGCACCGGGTAGGAGGCGGCGAAGTCCTCCGGCGACTCGATGAAGCGGGGCGCGAGGGTGCGGACGACCTCGCTCATCGGGTACTGCTCGTCGATCCGGGTGTAGCGGGTGCCGGGCATGAAGGAGCCGTCGGGACCGTCGGCGACGAGATGGATGCGGCCCGCCTCGACCAGCCCCATGACGAGACTGGCCGCTCCCAGGTTCTCCAGGCCCTGGGAGTCGTTGAGCACGTCGATGACGTCCTGCACCGTGCGCGCGTGGGCGAGTGCGGCGGTCGTGCCCTGGACCAGGCTCGTCTTGCGGCGCCTCTCCGCGTCGTGTTCGAGCCGGTCGGTGGAGTCGGCGAGTTCCTGGGTGGCGTCGCGGACGACGCCGATGATGCGCCGGGGCCGGCCGTCGGCGTCGCGCCGCACGGCGCCCTGCGTGTGGGTCCAGCGCAGTGTCCCGTCGCGGCAGCGGATGCGGAAGTAGGCGCCGTACGTGACGCTGCCGTTCTTCAGCGCCTGGGAGACCAGGGCGTCGAGCCGGGCGGCCTCGGCGGGCGGCACGCGCACCCCCAGCTCCTCGGGACGGCCGGAGTACTCCTCGGGGGGCATGTCGAAGACCGCCAGAGCCGAGTCGTCCATCCGCATGGTGCCGCTGTCGAGGTCCCAGTCGAATCCGCCCAGGCCGAGGGTGGCGCCGTAGACCTCGAAGAAGCAGCAGGCCACGCCGCCCTTGCGCTCCCAGCACCGGCAGTACTCCGCCGCCTCCCCGCCCCCTTCGCCCGATCCCATGGACCCACGCTAGGCGCGGTCCGCTGCTCGCGCATGCGGGGCCGCGGGGAAGCGGCGCGCAACGGAACGCACACGGGAACGACGACTTGAACGCGTTCATCGCGGTCCGTACAGTCGTCGGCGATGACTTGAACGCGTTCAAATGCGCCCGCTGTGCGCCATGCCGGGAACGACCGAGGGAGACAACGGATGAGCAGGCTCACCTACCCCGAGACCGGTGCCACCGCGCGCACGCCGCTGCCCGCCGGCTACCACCACCTGCGCCACCGTGCGGCGGTCGGCACCGGCCGCGCCGCCTTCGAGGCGGCGGGCGCGGCGGTGACCACGTGGCGGATGCACCGGGCCTCGGGCGTACGGGTACGGGCGGACGCGGCGCGCGCCGAACCGGGCACGGCCGTCGAGTGCGCCCTGGGCATCGGTCCGCTGCGCCTCGTCGCGCGGTGCGAGGTGGTCTGGACGGCGTACGAGAAGGACCGGACGGGCTTCGCGTACGGGACGACCGCCCGGCACCCGGAGTGCGGCGAGGAGTCGTTCGTCGTGGAGCTGGCGGGCGACGGCACGGTGTGGTTCACAGTCACCGCGTTCAGCCGCCCGGCCGCCTGGTACGCCCGGCTCGCCGGCCCCCTGGTGCCCGCCTTCCAGCACGCGTACGCCCGGCGCCTCGGCGCGGCCCTGCGGCGGATCGCCACGGGAGCGCCCGTCCGCCGATAATGGGCGTGATGGAGTGGTTCACCGAGCCCGACTACTGGTTGAGCCGGCTGGTCTTCCAGCGGGCTCTGGCCGCCGTGTACCTGGTCGCGTTCCTCGCGGCCGCCCTCCAGTTCCGCGCGCTCATCGGCTCCCGGGGCATCCTGCCGGTACCGGAGTTCCTCCGGCGAACGTCCGGCCGGCAGTCGCCCACCCTCTTCCGGCTGCACTACTCGGACCGGTTCTTCGCGGCGTGCGCCTGGGCGGGCGTCGTGCTCGCGGCGGCGCTGGTCGCGGGCGCCGCCGACCGGTGGCCACTGTGGGCCGCCATGCTGATGTGGGCGGTCCTGTGGGCGCTGTACCTGTCGATCGTCAACGTGGGGCAGACCTGGTACGCGTTCGGCTGGGAGTCGCTGCTGCTGGAGGCGGGCTTCCTCGCGGTGTTCCTCGGCAACGAGCGCACCGCCCCGCCGGTGCTGGTGCTGTGGCTGCTGCGCTGGGTGCTGTTCCGGGTGGAGTTCGGCGCGGGGCTGATCAAGCTGCGCGGCGACGCGTGCTGGCGCAAGCTCACCTGCCTGGACTTCCATCACGAGACCCAGCCGATGCCGGGCCCGCTGAGCTGGTTCTTCCACCACCTCCCCGCACCGCTGCACCGGGTGGAGGTGGCGGCCAACCACGTGACCCAACTGATCGTCCCGGTGCTCCTCTTCACACCCCAGCCGGTCGCGGGCGCCGCCGCCGGGGTGATGATCCTGACCCAGCTCTGGCTGGTGCTCTCCGGCAATTTCGCGTGGCTGAACTGGCTCACCGTCGTCCTCGCGCTCTCGGTGATCGACTTCTCCCCGTGGGCCGCCGCGCCCGACCTGCCCGCCTCGCCCCTCTGGTACGAGGTGGTGGTCCTCGCCGTCACCGCGCTGCTCGTCGCCCTCAGTCACCGGCCCGCCCGCAACCTGCTCTCGCGCCGCCAGGCCATGAACCGCTCGTACGACCCGCTGCACCTGGTCAACTCCTACGGCGCGTTCGGCAGCATCAGCCGGGTCCGGCAGGAGATCGTCGTGGAGGGTACGGACGAACCGGTGGTGCACCGGGGCACGGTGTGGCGCGCGTACGAGTTCAAGGGGAAACCGGGCGATCCGCGCAGGCTGCCGCGCCAGTTCGCGCCGTACCACCTGCGCCTGGACTGGATGATGTGGTTCGCGGCGCTGTCCCCCGCGTACGCGTACGCCTGGTTCGACCCGTTCGTGGAACGCCTGCTCACGGGCGACCCGGCGACGCTGCGGCTGCTGCGCGGCAATCCCTTCCCCGACGCTCCGCCCACCCACGTCAGGGCCCGGGTCTACCGCTACCGCTTCACCACCCGGCGCGAACTGCGGGAGACCGGGGCCTGGTGGCACCGCACACTGGTGCGTGAGTTCCGGCCGCCGATGGCGCTCGCCCGCCCGGCGCCGCCCTGACAGAATCGGGCGCTGCACCGGGAACGCGGGGAGGCGGGGACGATGACGGCTGAGGCGTTCGAGGCGGCGACCGGCGACGGGCCGGCCCCGGAGGCGTCCGACGGGCGGCGGGCCGCCGAGGTGCGGGTCGCGTTCGAGGGGCTGATGCAGATCAGACGGCTGACGAACACGGAGGCCGACGAACCGCAGGCGGTGCCCGCGGCGTGGGAGGTCCGGCAGGTGGTGCGTTCCGTGGCCCTGGCGCTGGAGGCGGCGGGCATCCCGGTCTCGGCCGTGGACGCCTCCGGCGCGCGGACGGCGACGGGTTACCGCGTCGGCGCGGGCGAGCGTTCCGGCACGGCGCGGGTGGAGTGGCTCGGCCCGCCGGGCGGCGGCGCCGCTCAGGACGAGCAGGAGGCGCTGGCCGGGTGCGCCGACGAGCTCGGCCGCCTCGGATGGACGGCGCTGCTGTACCGGGGGCCGCGCAGGCGGCGCTTCCTCGAGGTGGAGCCGCCGGCCGCCGGCCGCAGCCGCTGACCTACGACCGCG
>NZ_JBSGYQ010000068.1:0-38113 GCF_053610585.1 Streptomyces sp. NPDC054887
GGGGATTCGTCCCCGGGGCCCTCGGCCGTACGTACGCCGGACGCCTACGGCAGCTGCGCAGCGCGCGCCACCCGCCGGTTGTCGCGGAAGGTGTTCACCCGCCGCGCCGTGGCGAAGAGCGGGATGACCGCGCCCAGGACCACCTGGAGCGCGCAGCCGGTCGCCAGCAGGACCTGGCCGCCCGGAGCGTCGAAGGCCCAGGCCGCCAGCAGGCCCATCGCGCCCACGATCCAGCCGAGCATCGCGACCGCGAGGACACCCCGCGGCTTGGGGTACTCGACCCGGCTCACCATCAGCCACGCGACGCCGACGATGGCGAGCAGCGTGGGGATGAAGGGGAGCTCCAGCAGCACGATGGAGACCACCGTCAGCGCGCCGAAGGGGCTCGGCATGCCCTGGAACATGCCGTCCTTCATCGTCACGCAGGAGAATCTGGCGAGTCGCAGGACCACCGCGAGCAGCACCACGATCGCCGCGAGCGCCGAAACCCGCTGGTGGGCGTCGTCCGCGACCATCCCGTACACGAGCACGAAGTAGGCCGGGGCGAGCCCGAAGCTGATCAGGTCGGACAGGTTGTCCAGCTCGGCGCCCATCGGCGAGCTGCGGAGCTTGCGCGCCACGAGCCCGTCGCAGAGGTCGAAGATCGCCGCGAGGAGCATCAGGATCACGGCGGTCGCGGCGCTGTGCCGCGCCATGCCGGTCTCCTGGCTGCCCTGGAGGTGCGGAATGAGGATTCCGGTGGTGGTGAAGTACACCGCCATGAATCCGCAGGTCGCGTTGCCGAGAGTGAGCGTGTCCGCTATCGACAGCCGCAGAGACAGCGGCATGTCCTCGGCGTCGGTGGCCTCGTCCTCGACCTCCGGCACCCAGCCGGCCCGTGTCTCGGGATCAGTCACGGTCAATTCGGGTCACCCCCGCGGTGGTCGCCTGGCCGACCTCGACGTCGACCTCGACACCCTCCGGGAGGTAGATGTCGACGCGCGAGCCGAAGCGGATCAGGCCGATGCGCTCGCCCTGCTCGACCTTCGTGCCCTGCGGCACGTACGGCACGATGCGGCGCGCGACGGCGCCGGCGATCTGCACCATCTCGATGTCACCGAGCTCGGTGTCGAAGTGCCAGACAACGCGCTCGTTGTTCTCGCTCTCCTTGTTGAACGCCGGAACGAACCCGCCGGGGATGTGCTCGACCGACGTCACCGTGCCCGCGAGCGGGGCACGGTTGACGTGGACGTTCAGCGGGCTCATGAAGATCGCGACGCGGGTGCGCCCGTCCTTCCACGGCATGATGCTCTGCACCACTCCGTCGGCCGGGGAGATGACCCGGCCCTGAGTGATCTCGCGCTCGGGGTCGCGGAAGAACCACAGCATGCCCGCCGCGAGCGCGGTGGTGGGCACGGCGACAGCGGCCCAGCGGCCGGACTTGCGGGCCCGGGCCAGGCTGAGCGCCGCGGTGGCGACGGTCGGCAGAAGCCACGGCGATGCTCCGCGAGCAAGGCGTCCGTCGAGGAGGCCGTCGCGTGGTGCAGAGGTTTGGCTGTGGGGCATGAATGACCTTCGTAGCGGATGATGCCGCGCTGGCAACAGGGGGACGGCGGCTTACCGGCGATGGTAGCGGTTGCGGGGCGCAACTGGGCAAGCCAGAAGCCGAGTCGGAGTCCTGAAGACGATGACAGGGTGTGATCTTTTTCGCGGTCATTTCCCCCCGAAAGGGGCAATCAGCCCTGGAACCGGTACTCTTCGAGGAGTCGCCGACCAATGATCATTTTCTGGATCTCGGCGGTACCTTCGCCGATCAGCAGCATCGGCGCCTCGCGGTAGAGACGCTCGATCTCGTACTCCTTGGAGAACCCGTAACCGCCGTGAATGCGGAAGGCGTCCTCCACGACTTCCTTGCAGTATTCGGAGGCGAGGTACTTCGCCATCCCTGCCTCTAGGTCGTTTCGTTCCCCGGAGTCCTTTTTGCGTGCTGCGTTCACCATCATGGCATGCGCGGCCTCGACCTTGGTAGCCATCTCGGCCAGCTTGAACTGAATGGCCTGGTGCTGGGCGATCGGCTTGCCGAAAGTGTGACGTTGCTGGGCATAGGAGACGCCCAGCTCGAACGCACGCTGAGCGACGCCGCAGCCACGCGCCGCCACATTGACGCGGCCGACCTCGACACCGTCCATCATTTGGTAAAACCCTCGGCCGGTCGTCCCGCCGAGTACCCGATTGGCCGGAATGCGCAGTCCGTCCATGATGAGCTCGGTGGTGTCGACACCCTTGTAGCCCATCTTGTCGATCTTCCCGGGGATGGTCAGGCCGGGCCGCACCTCGCCGAAGCCCGGCTCCTTCTCCACCAGGAAGGTCGTCATCTGCTTGTGCGGGGCCGTGCCCTCGGGGAGACCCTCGTCACTGCGGCACAGGACGGCGACGAGCGTGGACGAGCCGCCGTTCGTCAGCCACATCTTCTGGCCGTTGAGCACGTACTCGTCGCCGTCCTTCACGCCCTTGGACGTGATGGCCGACACGTCGGAGCCGAGCGCCGGCTCCGACATCGAGAACGCGCCCCGCACCTCGCCCAGCGCCATGCGCGGCAGGAACGTGTCCTTCTGCTCCTGCGTGCCGTGCTGCTTGAGCATGTACGCGACGATGAAGTGGGTGTTGATGATCCCCGAGACGCTCATCCAGCCACGGGCTATCTCCTCGACGCACAGCGCGTACGTGAGAAGCGACTCACCCAGGCCGCCGTACTCCTCGGGGATCATCAGCCCGAAGAGCCCGAGCTCCTTGAGTCCCTCGACGATCTCCGTCGGGTACTCGTCGCGGTGCTCCAGCTCGGTCGCGACAGGGATGATCTCCTTGTCGACGAAGTTCCTGACCGTGGCCAGGATCTCCTGCTGGATGTCGGTCAGACCGGCGGTCTGGGCGAGACGGGCCATGATTACTTCCCCTGCGTCTTCGGCTCCGGGCGGCCGGGCTGCTCGCCGCCGCGCTCCTTGATGTACGTCTCGGTCGGGACCATCACCTTGCGCCGGAAGACGCAGACGACGGTGCCGTCCTGCTTGTAGCCCCTGGTCTCCACGTAGACGATGCCGCGGTCGCTCTTGGACTTCGACGGCGTCTTGTCCAGGACGGTCGTCTCGCCGTAGATCGTGTCGCCGTGGAAGGTCGGCGCGATGTGCTTGAGCGACTCGACCTCCAGGTTGGCGATGGCCTTCCCGGAGACGTCCGGCACCGACATGCCGAGCAGCAGCGAGTAGATGTAGTTGCCGACGACCACGTTCTTGCCGAAATCGGTGGTCTTCTCGGCGTAGTTGCTGTCCATGTGCAGCGGGTGGTGGTTCATGGTCAGCAGACAGAAGAGGTGGTCGTCGTACTCGGTGACGGTCTTTCCGGGCCAGTGCTTGTAGACCGCGCCGACCTCGAACTCCTCGTAAGTGCGTCCGAACTGCATGATCAGGCCTCCGGGGCTTCGAACTTCGAGGTGCGCCGCATGCCGGCCGCACGTCCCTTGCCGGAGATGACCAGCGCCATCTTGCGGCTCGCCTCGTCGATCATCTCGTCCCCGAGCATCGCCGAGCCCTTCTTGCCGCCCGCCTCGGACGTGTAGTACTCGTACGCGTCCAGGATCAGCTCCGCGTGGTCGAAGTCCTCCTGCGACGGCGAGAAGATCTCGTTGGCGGCGGCGACCTGGTCCGGGTGCAGCACCCACTTGCCGTCGAAGCCCAGGGCGGCGGCGCGCTGCGCCACCGCGCGGTAACCCTCCTGGTTGCGGATCTGGAGGTAGGGGCCGTCGATCGCCTGGAGGTTGTTGGCGCGGGCGGCCATCAGGATCCTCATCAGGATGTAGTGGTAGGCGTCGGCGTCGTAGCCGGGCGGCTGCTCGCCGACGACCAGCGACTTCATGTTGATGGAGGCCATGAAGTCGGCCGGGCCGAAGATGATCGTCTCGACCCGCGGGGAGGCCGTGGCGATGGCGTTGACGTTGTTGAGGCCCTGCGCGTTCTCGATCTGCGCCTCGATGCCGATCTTGCCGACCTCGAAGCCCATCGTCTTCTCGATCTGCGTCAGCAGGAGGTCGAGCGCCACGACCTGCTGCGCGTCCTGGACCTTCGGCAGCATGATGCAGTCGAGGTTCTGCCCCGCGCCCTCCACCACCGTGACGACGTCGCGGTACGTCCATTCGGTGGTCCAGTCGTTGACGCGCACGACCCTGGTCTTGCCCGTCCAGTCGCCCTCGTTGAGGAACTTCACGATGGTGTGCCGGGCCTCAGGCTTGGCGAGCGGCGCGCAGGCGTCCTCGAGGTCCAGGAAGACCTGGTCCGCGGGGAGGCCCTGGGCCTTCTCCAGGAAGCGCGGGTTCGAGCCGGGGACGGCCAGGCAGGAGCGGCGCGGGCGCAGGCGGTTGACGGTCATGCGGGGACCTCCAGAGGGTCGAGCTTGTTCGCTTTCCGGATCTCGTCGACGATACGGCCGATGATCTCCGTGATGCCGAAGTCCTTCGGGGTGAAAACTGCGGCCACTCCGGCGGCCCGCAGTTCCGCGGCGTCCGCCGGCGGGATGATTCCGCCCGCGATCACCGGAATGTCGGCGGCCCCGGCCTCCCTGAGCCGTACCAGCACGTCCGGCACGAGTTCGGCGTGCGAGCCGGACAGGATCGACAGGCCGACGCAGTGCACGTCCTCCGCGAGGGCGGCGCTCACGATCTGCTCGGGCGTCAGCCTGATGCCCTGGTAGACCACCTCGAAGCCCGCGTCCCGGGCCCGTACGGCGATCTGCTCGGCGCCGTTGGAGTGGCCGTCGAGACCGGGCTTGCCGACCAGCAGGCGCAGCCGCCCGGAGCCGAGGTCCTCCGCCGTGCGGGCCACCTTCTCCCGTACGGCGGCGAGCGGGGTGCCGGCCTCGGCGGTGACCGCGACCGGTGCGCTGCTCACGCCCGTGGGCGCCCGGAACTCGCCGAAGACGTCCCGCAGCGCCCACGCCCACTCGCCGGTGGTGACCCCCGCACGGGCGCACTCCACCGTCGCGGCCATCAGGTTCTCGCTGCCCGCCGCGGCCTTCTTGAGAGCCGCGAGCGACTCGGAGGCGCGGGTGTCGTCGCGGTTGTCGCGCCACTCGTGCAGCTTGGCGACGACGCGCGCCTCGTTGGCCGGGTCGACCGTCATGATCGCCCCGTCGAGGTCCGAGGTGAGGGGGCTCGGCTCGGTGGCCTCGTAGCAGTTGACGCCGACGATCTTCTCCTCGCCGGACTCGATGCGCGCGCGGCGCTCCGCGTGCGAGGAGACCAGCTGCGACTTGAGGTAGCCGGACTCGACGGCGGCCATCGCGCCGCCCATCTCCTCGATGCGGTCCATCTCGGCGAAGGAGTCGGCGACCAGCGCCTCCACCTTGGCCTCGACGACGTGCGACCCCGCGAAGATGTCCTCGTACTCCAGCAGGTCGCTCTCCAGGGCGAGTACCTGCTGGATGCGCAGCGACCACTGCTGGTCCCAGGGCCGGGGCAGGCCCAGCGCCTCGTTCCAGGCGGGCAGCTGCACGGCGCGGGCGCGGGCGTCCTTGGAGAGGGTGACGGCCAGCATCTCCAGGACGATGCGCTGGACGTTGTTCTCCGGCTGCGCCTCCGTGAGACCCAGCGAGTTGACCTGCACGCCGTAGCGGAACCGGCGCTGCTTCTCGTTCTCGATGCCGTACCGCTCGCGCGTGACCTTGTCCCAGATGCGGCCGAAGGCGCGCATCTTGCACATCTCCTCGACGAAGCGGACGCCCGCGTTGACGAAGAAGGAGATACGGGCGACGACGTCCCCGAACTTCTCCGCCGGCACCTGACCGCTGTCCCGTACGGCGTCGAGGACGGCGATCGCCGTGCTCATGGCGTACGCGATCTCCTGGACCGGCGTGGCGCCGGCTTCCTGGAGGTGGTAGCTGCAGATGTTGATCGGGTTCCACTTGGGGATGTTGTTCACCGTGTAGGTGATCATGTCCGTCGTCAGGCGCAGGCTCGGCACCGGCGGGAAGACGTGCGTCCCGCGCGACAGGTACTCCTTGACGATGTCGTTCTGCGTCGTCCCCTGGAGCTTGGTGATGTCGGCGCCCTGCTCCTCCGCGACCACCTGGTACAGCGCCAGCAGCCACATGGCCGTGGCGTTGATGGTCATGGAGGTGTTCATCTGCTCCAGGGGGATGTCCTGGAACAGGCGCCGCATGTCACCCAGATGGGAGACCGGGACCCCGACCCGGCCCACCTCGCCGCGGGCCAGGATGTGGTCGGGGTCGTAGCCGGTCTGCGTCGGAAGGTCGAACGCGACCGACAGGCCGGTCTGGCCCTTGGCGAGGTTGTTGCGGTACAGCTCGTTGGACGCCTCGGCGGTCGAGTGACCGGCGTACGTCCGCATGAGCCAGGGCCGGTCCTTCCGACGCTCCGCCATCAGACGTTCCGGAAGCGGTTGATGGCGTCGATGTGCAGTGCGCGCTTCTCGTGGTCGCGGACGCCGAGACCCTCGCGGGGCGCCAGCGCGAGCACGCCGACCTTGCCCTGGTGCAGGTTGCGGTGCACGTCGTACGCGGCCTGGCCGGTGTCCTCCAGGGAGTACACCTTCGACAGGGTGGGGTGGATCTTGCCCTTGGCGATCAGGCGGTTGGCCTCCCACGCCTCGCGGTAGTTCGCGAAGTGCGAGCCGATGATGCGCTTGAGCGACATCCACAGGTAGCGGTTGTCGTACTCGTGCATGTAGCCCGAGGTCGAGGCGCAGGTGGTGATCGTGCCGCCCTTGCGGGTGACGTACACGGAGGCGCCGAACGTCTCGCGGCCCGGGTGCTCGAAGACGATGTCGATGTCCTCGCCGCCGGTGAGCTCGCGGATGCGCTTGCCGAAGCGCTTCCACTCCTTGGGGTCCTGGGTGTGCTCGTCCTTCCAGAACTTGTAGCCCTCGGCGTTGCGGTCGATGATCGCCTCGGCGCCCATCGAGCGGCAGATGTCCGCCTTCTGGTCGCTGGAGACGACGCAGATCGGGTTGGCGCCGCCGGCCAGCGCGAACTGGGTGGCGTACGAACCGAGTCCGCCGCTCGCGCCCCAGATCAGCACGTTGTCGCCCTGCTTCATGCCGGCGCCGTTGCGCGAGACGAGCTGGCGGTACGCGGTGGAGTTGACCAGGCCGGGGGACGCCGCCTCCTCCCAGCTGAGGTGGTCGGGCTTGGGCATCAGCTGGTTGGACTTGACGAGCGCGATCTCGGCGAGGCCGCCGAAGTTCGTCTCGAAGCCCCAGATGCGCTGCTCGGGGTCGAGCATCGTGTCGTTGTGGCCGTCGGAGGACTCCAGCTCGACGGAGAGGCAGTGCGCGACGACCTCGTCACCGGGCTTCCAGGAGTTCACGCCGGGGCCGGTGCGCAGGACGACGCCCGCGAGGTCGGAACCGATGACGTGGTACGGGAGGTCGTGGCGCTTGCTGAGGTCGCTGAGGCGCCCGTACCGCTCCAGGAAGCCGAACGTCGAGACCGGCTCGAAGATCGACGTCCAGACGGAGTTGTAGTTGACCGAGCTGGCCATGACCGCCACCAGGGCCTCGCCGGGCCCGAGCTCGGGAACCGGCACGTCCTCCACGTGGAGGGACTTGCGCGGGTCCTTGTCGCGGCTGGCGACGCCGGCGAACATCTCGGCCTCGTCCTTGTGCACGGTCACCGCGCGGTACGACTCGGGGATGGACAGCGCGGCGAAGTCATCGGCTGTGCTGTCCTGCGACTGGATCGCGTCCAGGATTTCCTTCACGGGGGGCCTCCGGCGAAGCGCGTTTTTGAGAGAACGCTTTGAGGGGAAACGTCGGGGTGCTGCTGTGGAGGTGTGCCGTCGGTTCGGCGGTGTTGCGGTTGTTCGGCAGCGCGGGTAGCGCGGGAGGTTGCCTGTGACGCAGGCGCCCGGGCGCGCAAACACGTGGTTTGCGGGGACAGCCGGCGTACGAAAGATCACTGCACGCCGGCCGCCCGGACGACATCAAGGTATGACACCCCGTGCCACGTGACAAGACACTGAGTGCCAACAATTTCTCTCACTTGTCACCTCGCCGTCACACATGAGCGATGATCGATCGATTCGCTTCATCAGAGCACGCGAAGACGCCGCCCGCCTCCCGGAAACAGGGGGCGGACGGCGTCCGTGGGTACGGGGGAGCGAGGCGGGTCAGACCTGCTTCAGGGCCCGTTCGATGGTGCGCATGACCTCGTCCAGGGGCGCGTCGGTGCGGGCGACGGTCACCAGCACGTCGCCGGTCACCGAGGCCGACGCCGAGGGCGACTGCTCCGGCTGCCGGTCGCGCTCCCGGGACGTGGAGCGGCCCGCGCCGATGCCCGTGCCGAAGGTGTCGCGGACGATGGAGAACGCGTGGTCGAGCTGCGCCTCCACGTCGCCCTGGCCGCCCGCCCGCAGCCAGCGCCGCAGGACGTGGTTGTGGGCCGTCACGACCGCGGAGGCGGCCACCTCGGCCAGCAGCGGGTCGTCGTTGCCGTCGTGGTGGTCGCGCTCGTCGAAGTGGCCCAGCAGGTAGCGGGTGAACAGCCGCTCGTACCGGGCCACCGAGGCGATCTCCGCCTCCCGCAGCGTCGGGACCTCGCGGGTGAGCTTGTAGCGGGCGACGGAGACCGCGGGGGACGCCGCGTACATCCGCATGACTTCCTTGATGCCCCGGCAGACCGTGTCCAGCGGGTGCTCGTGCGGGGAGGCCGCGTTGAGCACCGCCTCCGCGCGGACCAGGGTGTCGTCGTGGTCCGGGAAGATCGCCTCTTCCTTGGAGCGGAAGTGCCGGAAGAAGGTCCGGCGCGCGACGCCGCCGGCGGCGGCGATCTCGTCGACGGTCGTCGCCTCGTACCCCTTGGTCGCGAACAGCTCCATCGCCGCGGCCGACAGTTCGCGGCGCATCTTGAGCCGCTGGGCAGCCGCCCGGCTGCCGGCGGCGCTCTCGGGGGCCTCGGAGGCGGAGCTCGTACGGGACGGTCGTCGCGGGGAGTCAGCGGGCTGGGACATGCCCCGAACGTACTGCATCTGCGCAGGAGAGCGCGCCTGTGGGTGCGGGCTGCCGTCAGGCTCCAGCAGCCCGCCCCATCCGGTCACACCCTCCTGCTCAGCGCCCGGCATACTCCCGGAAGCCGCGTCCCGTCTTGCGGCCGAGGCACCCCGCGGCCACCAGGTGTTCGAGCAGCGGCGCCGGCGCGAGGCCGGGGTCGCGGAACTCGCGGTGCAGGACCTGCTCGATGGCCAGGGAGACGTCGAGGCCGACCACGTCGAGGAGCTCGAAGGGGCCCATCGGGTAGCCGCCGCCCAGCTTCATCGCGGCGTCGATGTCGTCCAGCGTCGCGTAGTGCTGCTCGACCATCTTGATCGCGTTGTTCAGGTACGGGAAGAGCAGCGCGTTCACGATGAAACCGGCGCGGTCGCCGCAGTCCACCGGGTGCTTGCGGATCTTCGTGCAGACCTCGCGGACGGTGGCGTGCACCGCGTCCGAGGTGAGGACCGTACGCACGACCTCGACCAGCTTCATTGCGGGCGCCGGGTTGAAGAAGTGCATGCCGATCACGTCCTGCGGGCGCGAGGTCGCACGGGCGCAGGCGACGACCGGCAGCGAGGACGTGGTCGTGGCGAGCACCGCGCCCGCCTTGCAGACCTTGTCGAGCGTGGCGAAGAGCTCCTGCTTGACCGCCAGGTCCTCCGCGACCGCCTCCACCGCCAGGTCGACGTCGGAGAACGCGTCGAGCGAGCCCGCCGGAGTGACCCGGCCCAGCGTCTCGTCGCGGGCCTCGGCCGTCATCCGCCCCTTGTCGACGGAACGGGCGAGGGACTTGGCGATACGGGCCTTCGCCTTCTCCGCCTTCTCCTGGCTGCGGGCCGCGAGCACCACGTCGTAGCCGGCCTTCGCGAAGACCTCCGCGATGCCGGACGCCATGGTCCCGGACCCGGCGACGCCGACCGACCGCACCGGCCGGCCCGGGGTGGCCGTCGCCGACTCCAGCGGGGTGAGGGCGTCGCGCACCACGGTCTGGCTGCCGGGCGCCTCGTACGTGTAGAAGCCCCGGCCCGACTTGCGGCCGCTGAGCCCCGCCTCGCTGAGCTGCTTCAGGATGGGGGCGGGGGCGTGCAGCCGGTCGTGCGACTCGGCGTACATCGCGTCCAGGACGGTACGGGCCGTGTCGACGCCGATCAGGTCGAGCAGCGCCAGGGGGCCCATCGGGAGGCCGCAGCCCAGCCGCATCGCGGCGTCGATGTCCTCGCGGGAGGCGTACTTCGCCTCGTACATCGCGGCGGCCTGGTTGAGGTAGCCGAAGAGCAGGCCGTCGGCGATGAAACCGGGCCGGTCGCCGACCGCGACCGGCTCCTTGCCCAGGTCCCGGGCGAGCGCGGTGACGGCCTCGACCGCCTGCGGCGCGGTGAGCACCGACGAGACGATCTCGACGAGCTTCATCGCGGGGGCCGGGTTGAAGAAGTGCATGCCGAGCACCCGCTCGGGGTGCGCCGAGTCGGCGGCGAGCCGGGTCACGGACAGCGCGTTCGTGCCGGTCGCCAGCACCGTGGTGGGGCGCACGATCGCGTCCAGGGCGCGGAAGACCTGCTGCTTGGCCTCGTACGACTCGTGCACGACCTCGATCACGAGATCGGCGTCCGAGGCCGCCTGGAGGTCGGAGAAGGTACGGAACCGGGCGAGGGCGTCACGGCGCTCCTCTTCGGTGATCCGCCCGCGCTCGACCGCGCGGGCCGTGGAGGACTCCAGCGACGAGACGGCCAGCCGGGCGGCCTCCTCGCTGATGTCGATGCCGATGACTTCACGGCCGGCGCGGGCCAGGATCTCGGCGATGCCGGTGCCCATGGTGCCGAGTCCGACCACGGCGACGGTACTGAGAGGGGTGTCCATCACGGGACTCCAGGGATGAGTGACGACTGAGGGGCACACGCACCGCGCCGCGGGTACGCCAAGGGGCGCACGGCGTAAGGAGGTTGCGTGCGGGAGGGCTGCTCTGTGGAGACTGCGCACTGCGCAGGGCGGGTCGAGCTGCGGGGCCGACGGACTCTGTCCCGGAGTCGCGTCGCGAAGAAACACCGAACCGACAAGACACTCCGGCGGCTGCGTCACCAGGCCGCCATGAGGTGATCAATCAGCGGGGGGTGGCCCGCTCACTTGAGAGTAACCGGCGAGTAACGAGCGCGCCAGACCTGGCGGGATGTGATCTGGGACGCGTGTGCGCTGCATACCCTTGCGCCATGGACGAGGAGCTGCGGTCGCTCGCCGACCGGGTACGGGGTGAGGCGCGGTCCGGACCGGATGGTTCCACGGCGTACGAGCGGCTGCTCGTCACCGAGGACCCGGACGAACTGGCGGGGGTCCTGACCGAGACGCAGCGCCCCCTGTGGGCCCGCGAGATAGCCGCCTTCCGCCTCGGCTGCGCCGGTGACCGGCGCGCCTTCGAGACGCTGGTGCTGCTGCTCAACCACCGCGACGCGGACCGGTGCGTCACCGCCGCGTACGCGCTGGCGCGCCTCGGCGACCCGCGCACCGCGCGCGCGGCGGCCGCACTCGCCACGAACGCGCTGCGCACGGCGTACGCGCTGACCCCCGTGCGGCTGCTCACCGAGCTGCGGGCGCCCGAGACCGTGCCGGCGCTGATCACCACCCTGCGGGGACTGCTCGCCCCCGGGAACCCCCACTGGCGGGTGGCGCTCGCCTGCGTCGAGGGCCTGGGGCAGCTGCGGGACGCGCGGGCGCGGCCGGTGCTGGAGGCGGCGCTCGGTCACCCCAGGCTGGGCGCGGCCGCGTCCGCCGCGCTCAGCCGCCTGGCGTAGCGCGTCTCGGGGACGGGGACGCCGAGGACGTCGAACGGCGCCTCGGCGCCGTCCGGGGCGAAGCCGGCCTGCTCGTAGAAGCGCCGGGCGCGGGCGTTGGCGGTGAGCACCCACAGGAGCATGCGCGGGTGGCCTGCGGCGGCGGCGCGGGCGAGCAGCTCCGCGGTCAGGGCGCGGCCGGCGCCGCAGCCCTGGTGCTCGGGCAGCACGTACAGGGCGTAGAGCTCGGCGTCGCCGGTCGGCCCGTTCTCCTCGTCGCGGTACGGGCCGCAGCAGCCCCAGCCGACGACCTGGCCGTCGCGCTCGGCGACCAGATCGCGCGCCCCGCCGTCGTGCGCGCGCAGGCGCGCGCGGTGCCGGGCGGCGTCCTGCGGCACGCTCATCGCGTCGAGGTATGCCCGGGGCACCATCCCGGCGTACGCCGTCCGCCAGCCGCGCACCCGCACCCGGGCCACGGCCTCGCAGTCGTCGAGGACCATGTCCCGTATCCGCACGCCGCCGCTCATGCCCGCGCACTGTAGTGCCACCGCCCCCGCCCCCGCTCGGATTGCGGAGCCCGGCCAGGGAGGGGGCGGGCGAAGGCTCAACTCCGCGTGCCCAGCAGCCCGTGCAGGGTGCCTCCCTCGGTCGGGGCCGCCGCCGCCCGCTGGGGCGGCAGCGGTTTCGGGTCGGGCAGTGCGTCGCAGACCGCGTCCGCCTCGCCGCCGCCGGAGCCGCGCGGCACCTCGCCCGTCGCGAGGTAGTCCGCCAAGTACCGGTCGAGGCAGGTGTTTCCGCTCAGTGCGATGCCGTGGTTGCCGCCGCCGTTCTCCACCACGAGCGCGGAGCGGGACAGTTTCCGGTGCAGGGCGGCCCCGCCCCCGTACGGCGTGGCGGCGTCCTCGGTCGCCTGGAGCAGCAGCGCGGGCGGCAGTACGTCGTTCGCGACGTCCGGCGGATCCAGCCGCGGGGTGGGCCAGAAGGCGCAAGGAGCGTTGTACCAGGCGTTGTTCCAGGTCGAGAAGGGCGCCTTCTCGTGCACGTCCCAGTTGTCCTCGTGCCAGGTGCCCCAGTCGCGCGGCCACGAGGCGTCCCGGCACTGCACCGACGTGTAGATGCTGTAGCCGTTGTCGTCGGAGGCGTCGCTCGCGCCGAAGCTCCGGTACGCCGCCACCAGCGGGGCGGTGTCCCTCTCGTTCACGTACGACGCGAACGCCTCGGCCAGGCGCGGCCAGTAGCCGTTGTAGTACCCCCCGGGCAGGTACGTGTCCTCCAGCTCCGACGGGCCCACCTTCCCGCCCGCCGGGCTGCCGCGCAGCTCCTCGCGCATCCGGTACCACGCGGCCTCGACCTCCGCCGGGTCGCCGCCGAGCCGGTACGTGGCGTCGTGCCGGGCCACCCACGCCGCGAACGCCTTGTGGCGGGCGTCGAACGCGTGGTCCTGCGCGATGTTGTTGTCGTACCAGACGCCGGCCGGGTCGACGACGCTGTCGAGCGCGAGCCGCCGCACCCGCTGCGGGTGGAGCTTGGCGTACACGGCCCCGAGGTAGGTCCCGTAGGAGTACCCGAAGTAGTTGATCTGCCGCGCGCCGAGCGCCCGGCGGACGACGTCGAGGTCCTTGGCGGCGCTGACGGTGTCGATGTACGGCAGCACGTCGGCGTACTTCTCGCCGCACGCCAGGGCGAACGCCCGCGCCCGCCGGACGCCCTCGCGTTCCTCGCGCGCGGTGCGCGGCACCGAGTCCGGCCGCACGCCGGAGAAGTGCCCCGGCCGGCAGTCCAGCGCCGGTTCGCTCGCGCCCACCCCGCGCGGGTCGAAGCCGATGACGTCGTACTGCGACGCCACCTTCTCCGGCAGCGCTCCCGCGACGAAACCGGCGAGCGACAGGCCGCTGCCGCCGGGGCCGCCCGGGTTCACGAGCAGGGGGCCCTGGAACGTGTCGGCGGTGTGCCGCACGCGCGACAGGGCGAGGGTGATCTTCCTGCCGTGCGGTTCGGCGTGGTTCAGCGGGACCTCGACCGACGCGCACTGGAGCTTCGGATAGCTCTTGGTGCCGCATCCGGTCCAGGCGAGCGTGGTGCGCCCGGCTGCGGGACCGGCGGCGGACCCCGAGTCCGCCGAGACGGCCGGCGGTACGGCCGTGACCAGTCCGGCCACCGCCGTCCCGACGGCGAACAGAACTCCTGCGCGTTTCTTCACTGAGCCTCCCGTGCTGCGGGGAACGTGGCTGTGCGGGACACAGCCCCCGCCGCATCGTGCCGGAAAGGTGTCAGTAATGCGTGCTTATTATCGTTTTGTTCCTTTCGTGGCGTGCCGGCCCGGCGCCTGATGCGACGTCAGAGCAGGGTGAGCTGCGTGGGGCCGGGAGGTTCCGGTTCCGCGGGCGCCGGTACGCGCCGGCGCACGCCGGGCCCGGACGGGCCGATTCCGAACTCCGTGGCGAGTTCGTGCACCTGGCGGGTGATGCGCCGCTGGTACCACTTCGGTGCGTACGCCCCTTCGGCGTACAGCCGCTCGTACCGCCGCACCAGATGCGGGTGGTGCCGCCCGAGCCACGCCATGAACCACTCCCGCGCGCCGGGCCGCAGATGCAGGACGAGCGGGGTCACCGAGGTGGCGCCCGAGACGGCGATCGCGCGGACGGTGGCGCGCAGCTGGTCGGGCGAGTCCCCGAGGAAGGGGATGACCGGTGCCATCAGGACACCGCAGCCGATGCCGTGGTCCGTGAGCGTGCGCACGACGTCGAGGCGGCGCTCGGGGGACGGCGTGCCGGGCTCCACCGTGCGCCACAGCTCCTGGTCGGTGAAGCCGACGGAGACCGATATGCCGACGTCGGCGACCTCGGCCGCCTGCACGAGCAGGTCGAGGTCGCGGAGGATCAGCGTGCCCTTGGTCAGGATCGAGAAGGGGTTGGCGCGGTCGCGCAGCGCGGCGATGATGCCGGGCATGAGGCGGTAGCGGCCCTCGGCCCGCTGGTAGCAGTCGACGTTCGTGCCCATGGCGATGTGCGCGCCCTGCCAGCGCCGAGAGGCGAGCTGGCCGCGCAGCAGCTCGGGCGCGTTGATCTTGACGACGATCTGGGAGTCGAAGTCCAGGCCGCTGTCGAGGTCCAGGTACGTGTGGGTCCGGCGGGCGAAGCAGTAGACGCACGCGTGCGTGCAGCCCCGGTAGGGATTGACCGTCCATTCGAACGGCATGCGTGAGGCGCCCGGCACCCGGTTCAGGATCGAGCGGGCGCGCACCTCGTGGAAGGTGATCCCCCGGAATTCGGGGGTGTCGAAGGTGCGGGTGGTCACCGCGTCCGTTCCGAAGAGCGCGGCCTCCCCGGTGGGGGCGGGGTTTTCGGCCAGATTGTTCCAGCGCATGTGCGCCTCCTCGGTAGCACTGTCCACAGAATAGAACACATGTTCCCTTGTTTGCCGCAACCCCGATTTTGGGCGGCCGTGCCGGAGGTGGTTGGGTAAGCCGCACCCTTGAAAACCCAAGTGCTGGAGGAACAGGCATGGCGCAGGTCGAGGCCACCACGGAGCGGATCATCGCGGCGGATGCGGAGACGGTGTTCGACACGCTGGCCGACTACAGCGGCGCCCGCGAGAAGCTGCTGCCCGGGCACTTCTCCGAGTACGAGGTGCGCGAGGGCGGTGACGGCGAGGGCACCCTCGTCCACTGGAAGCTCCAGGCCACCAGCAAGCGCGTCCGCGACTGCCTGCTGGAGGTGACCGAGCCGACCGACGGGCAGCTCGTCGAGAAGGACCGGAACTCGTCCATGGTCACCACCTGGACCGTGACCCCCGCCGGTGAGGGCAGGTCCAAGGCCGTCGTCAGCACTGTGTGGAACGGCGCCGGCGGAATCGGCGGCTTCTTCGAGAAGACGTTCGCCCCCAAGGGCCTCGGCCGGATCTACGACGCCCTGCTCGCGAACCTCGCCGCGCACGTCGAGAAGTAGCCTGTCACCGGAACGAGTGGTCTTCCCGGCGCACCGGTGGTGCGCCGCAGGCGCTCCCGCCGGCAGCGAGGCCGCCCGCGTACGCCCCCTCGCCCCGATCGGTCGCAACCTCCAACTCGGCCACGAGGACTGACGCTTCGGGGGCCGCCGGACCCGCCCGCCTGGGCCGTTCGGAGTGCCGCCGCGCGTCGCGGCGCCGGTCCGGGCGCGCTGAGCGGGGTCGCGGCCGGTGCCGGGTCCTACGCTGGGCCCGGCCCCGGTGCGGGGCCGCCGGTGGATCCCAGGGAGCGACGATGCCCGAGCAGGGCCCCGAGGCGGCCGACGCGCAGCGCGAGCACGGGCGGCGGACGTACGCCGAGCATCCGGGGATGTACGGCGACGCTCCCTCGGCGGCGGCCGTCCACGCCGCCGCCGTGTTCCGCGTTGCGGGCGCCAGTGACGTACTGGAACTAGGGGCGGGGCACGGGCGCGACGCCCTGTACTTCGCCGGCTGCGGCTTCCACGTCCGCGCCACGGACTGCGGCCCCGAGGCGATCGCGCGACTCGCCCGCCGCGCGGACGACCTGGGCCTCGGCTCCGCCGTGGCCGGCACGGTCCACGACGTACGCAGCCCGCTGCCGCTCCCGGACCGTTCCGTGGACGGCGTCTTCGCCCACACGCTGATGTGCATGGCCCTGTCGACGCCCGAGATCCACCGCCTGGCAGGCGAGGTACGGCGGGTGCTGCGGCCCGGCGGCGCCTTCGTCTACACCGTCCGGCACACCGGCGACGCCCACTACGGGGCGGGTACGGCGCACGGCGACGACGTCTTCGAGCACGGCGGGTTCGCGGTGCACTTCTTCGAGCGGGCGCTGGTCGACGCGCTGGCCGAGGGCTGGGACCTGCGGGAGGTCCACGCCTTCGAGGAGGGCGACCTGCCCCGCCGCCTGTGGCGCGTCACCCAGACGCTGCCGCCGGACCTGGCCGGTACCGGTCCCGGCGCGTACCGTGGTGCCGCATGAAGATCCTCATCAGCGCCGACATGGAGGGCGCCACCGGCGTCACCTGGCCGGCCGATGTGCTGCCGGGGACCCCGCAGTGGGAGCGCTGCCGCTCGATGTTCACCTCGGACGTGAACGCCGCCGTCCTCGGCTTCTTCGACGGGGGCGCCGACGAGGTACTCGTCAACGAGGCGCACTGGACGATGCGCAACCTCTTCCTGGAGCGGCTCGACGAGCGCGCCGAGATGCTGACGGGCCGGCACAAGGCGCTGAGCATGGTCGAGGGCGTGCAGCACGGGGACGTCGACGGCGTCGCGTTCGTCGGCTACCACACCGGGGCGGGCGCCGAGGGCGTCCTCGCCCACACCTACCTCGCCAACTCCGTCACCGGGGTGTGGGTCGACGGCGTACGGGCCAGCGAGGGCCTGCTCAACTCCCATGTCGTCGCCGAGTACGGCGTACCCGTGGTGCTCGTCACCGGCGACGACCTGACCTGCGCCGACGCAGAGGGGTACGCCCCCGCCGCCCGCAAGGTCGCCGTGAAGGACCACGTCTCGCGCTACGCCGCGGTCTGCCGCACCCCCGCCCGCACCGCCGCCGACATCAGGGCCGCCGCCAAGGAGGCGACCGCCCTGGCCGTGCGTCACGAACCGGTGCGCGGCGGGCCGTTCACCGTGGAGCTGGAATTCGACGCGGAGCACCTTTCGGGCGTCGCCACCGTGGTGCCCGGGGTGGAGACGACCGGTGAACGGCGTGTCGCGTACACCAGCGCGACGATGTATGAGGGCATTCGTACGTTCAAGGCGGTCACGACGATCGTCTCGGCCGCGGTGGAGGAGCAGTATGGCTGACGAGGAGCCGGCCGGCGGGGGAGCGCCCGACGCGTCGGCGTTCGACGAAGTGGTGGCCTTCACGTCCGACCTCATCCGCATCGACACCACCAACCGGGGCGGCGGCGACTGCCGCGAGCGCCCCGCGGCCGAGTACGTCGCCGGGCGGCTCGCCGGGGCCGGCCTCGAACCCGTCCTCCTCGAACGCACCCCCGGACGCACCAACGTCGTGGCCCGGATCACCGGCACCGACCCGTCGGCCGACGCGCTGCTGGTCCACGGCCACCTCGACGTCGTACCCGCGGAGCCCGCCGACTGGAGCGTGCACCCCTTCTCCGGCGAGGTCCGCGACGGCGTGATCTGGGGACGCGGCGCGATCGACATGAAGAACATGGACGCGATGGTCCTCGCGGTCGTACGGGCCTGGGCGCGCAACGGCACCCGGCCCCGCCGCGACATCGTGCTCGCCTTCACCGCCGACGAGGAGGCCAGCGCGGTCGACGGTTCCGGCTTCCTCGCCGCGGACCACCCGGACCTGTTCGAAGGCTGTACGGAGGGCATCGGCGAATCCGGCGCCTACACCTTCCACGCGGGCCCCGGCATGGAGATCTACCCGATCGCGGCGGGGGAGCGCGGCACCGGCTGGGTCAGACTCACCGGCGTCGGCACGGCCGGGCACGGCTCCAAGGTGAACCGGGACAACGCCGTCAGCAGGCTGGCCGCCGCCGTCGCGCGGATCGGCGCGCACGAATGGCCGGTGCGGCTCACCCCGACCGTACGGGCCGGCCTCGCCGAACTCGCCGCCCTTCACGGGCTCGACGCACCGGACTTCGACGCGCCCGACTTCGACGTGGACGCGCTGCTCAACAAGCTGGGGCCGGCCGCCGCGCTGGTCGAGGCGACGGTACGGGCCGGCGCCAACCCGACGATGCTGGACGCCGGGTACAAGGTCAACGTGATCCCGGGCCGGGCGACCGCGTACGTCGACGGGCGGTTCCCGCCCGGCGGCGAGGAGGAGTTCCGCCGGACCCTGGACCGGCTCACCGGGGAAGGCGTGGAGTGGGAGTTCCACCACCGGGAGACGGCGCTCCAGGCGCCGGTCGACTCCCCGACGTACGCGAAACTGCGCGCGGCGGTGGAGCGGTTCGCGCCC
Organism: Streptomyces sp. NPDC054887; assembly: GCF_053610585.1. Taxonomy (NCBI): domain Bacteria; kingdom Bacillati; phylum Actinomycetota; class Actinomycetes; order Kitasatosporales; family Streptomycetaceae; genus Streptomyces; species Streptomyces sp. NPDC054887. The sequence continues at coordinate 18,687 of NZ_JBSGYQ010000068.1, forward strand.
GGCGGGCACGTCGTGCCGTACTGCATGTCGGGCGGCACGGACGCCAAGCAGTTCTCGCGGCTCGGCATCACGGGTTACGGCTTCTCGCCGCTCAGACTCCCCGTCGGTTTCGACTACCAGGCGCTCTTCCACGGCGTGGACGAACGCGTTCCTGTCGATGCCCTCCACTTCGGCGTGCGTGTGCTCGATCATTACCTGAAGACCGCCTAGCAGCTACTAGCAGGGGGAGTGGGGCCGTGGTGCCGACTGGGACGTACGGAAGCTGGCCGTCGCCGATCGGCGCCGGCCTCGCCGCCTCGCGCGACGGGCACCCCGAGTACGTCGGCGTGATCGGCGACGAGGTGTGGTGGACGGCGCCGCGCCCCGCCGAGGGCGGCCGGCGCGCGCTGGTCCGCCGACGGGCGGACGGCCACGAGGAATCGGTTCTGCCCGCTCCCTGGAACGTGCGCAGCAGGGTCGTCGAGTACGGCGGACAGCCCTGGGCCGGTGCCCAGCGCCCGGCGGGCGGACCGCTCGTCGTCTTCGTCCACTTCCCCGACCAGCGGCTGTACGCGTACGAACCCGACGTGCCCGGCGCCGAACCGCGCCCCCTCACGCCCGTGTCGGCGCTCGGCGGCGGCCTGCGCTGGGTCGACCCGCAGCTGCGCATGGACCGGGGCGCGGCGGGCGAGGTGTGGTGCGTCCTGGAGGAGTTCACGGGCGAGCGGCCCACCGACGTGCGCCGCGTCGTCGCCGCCGTACCGCTGGACGGATCGGCCGCCGAGGAACGGGCCGCCGTACGGGAGCTCTCCGACGGCGCGCACCGCTTCGTCACCGGGCCCCGGGTTTCCCCGGACGGGCGCCGCGCCGCCTGGATCGCCTGGGACCACCCCCGCATGCCGTGGGACGGCACGGAGGTGATCCTCGCGGACATCGCGGCCGACGGAACGTTCCGCGCGGCGCGACCGCTGCTCGGCGGGCCCGACGAGTCCGTCGCCCAGATCGACTGGACCGCCGACGGGCACCTGCTCTTCTCCAGTGACCGCAGCGGGTGGTGGAACCTGTACCGCGCGGACCCGGACGGGGAGACGGTGGCGCTGTGCTCCCGCGACGAGGAGTTCGGCGGCCCGCTCTGGAAGATCGGCCTGCGCTGGTTCCACCCGCTGGACAACGGGCTCGTCGCCGTCATCCACGGCGGCGGAGCCACCGCGCTGGGCATACTCGACCCCGAGAGCTGCGAGGTCGTCGACTCCGCCGGCCCCTGGACCGAATGGGCGCCCACGCTCGCGGTGCACGGCAGCCGGGTCGTCGGCGTCGCCGCGAGCCCGCGCAGCGCGTACGAGGTCATCGAGCTCGACACCCGCACCGGGCACACCAGGGTCGTCGGGTCCGCGCACGACGATCCGGTCGACCCGTCGTACTACCCCGAGCCGCAGATCCGGGTCTTCACCGGTTCCGACGGGCGGGAGACGCACGCCCACATCTACCCGCCGCACAACCCCGGCCGGATCGCGCCCGCCGACGAACTGCCCCCCTACGTCGTGTGGGCGCACGGGGGCCCCACGGGTCGCGCCCCGCTCGTACTCGACCTGGAGATCGCCTACTTCACCTCGCGCGGCATCGGCGTGGCCGAGGTCAACTACGGCGGCTCGGCGGGGTACGGACGCGAGTACCGCAACCGGCTGCGCGAGCAGTGGGGCGTCGTGGACGTCGAGGACTGCGCCGCCGTCGCCGTCGCGCTGGCCGAGGAGGGCACCGCCGACCCGCGGCGGCTCGCGATCCGCGGCGGCAGCGCGGGCGGCTGGACCGCCGCCGCCTCGCTGGCCGCCACCGACGTGTACGCCTGCGCCGCCGTCATGTACCCGATCCTCGACCTCACCGCCTGGGCGACGGGGGAGACCCACGACTTCGAGTCGCACTACCTGGAGAGCCTCGTCGGGCCGCTCGCCGCCTGCCCGGACCGCTACCGGGACCGTTCGCCCGCCCAGCAGGCCGACCGGATCACCGCGCCGTTCCTGCTGCTCCAGGGGCTCGACGACGTGATCTGCCCGCCTGCGCAGTGCGAGCGGTTCGTCGAGCGGATGGCGGGGCGTGGCGTCCCGCACGCCTACCTCGCCTTCGAGGGGGAGGGGCACGGCTTCCGCCGCGCACAGACCCTGACCCGGGCGCTGGAGGCCGAACTCGCCCTGTACGCCCGCACCTTCGGCATCGACCGCGACGACCTCGCGCCCCTGGAGTTCACCACGTGACCCTCGCGCCCCTGACCCGGCCCGCCCGGCTGCGGCCCGGCTCGCGGATCGCGGTCGTCGCCCCCGCCGGACCCGTCCATGAGGAACGGCTCCGGGCGGGGATCGACATCCTGCGCGGCTGGGACCTCGAACCGGTCGTGGGCCGCCATGTGCTGGACACCGCGCCGGAGTTCGACTACCTCGCCGGCACGGACCGGGCGCGGGCCCGGGACCTGGAGGAGGCCTGGTGCGACCCGTCCGTGGACGCGGTGATCTGCGCGCGCGGCGGGTACGGCGCCCAGCGCATGGCCGACCTGCTCGACTGGCGGGCGATGCGGGCCGCCGGGCCCAAGGTGTTCGTCGGGTACAGCGACATCACCGCGCTGCACGAGGCGTTCGCCGTACGGCTGGGCCTGGCCACCCTGCACGGGCCGATGCCCGCCGCCCTCTCCTTCACCAAGGACGCCCGCACCCAGGAGTCCCTGCGGGCCACCCTCTTCGCCCCCGAGTCCGTCATGACCCTGGGGCTTGAGACGGCGGGCGTCCTGGTGCCGGGCCGGGCGCGCGGCGTCACCCTCGGCGGCTGCGTCAGCCTGCTCGCGGCCGGACTCGGCACCCCGGACGCGCGGGCCGGCGCGCGCGGCGGTCTGCTGCTCCTGGAGGACATCGGCGAGGAGGCGTACCGCCTGGACCGGATCCTCACGCAACTGCTGCGTTCCGGCTGGCTGGACGGCGTGGCGGGGGTCGCCCTCGGCTCGTGGGAGGACTGCGGACCGTACGCGACGCAGGTGCGGACGGTGCTGTACGACCGGCTGGCGCCGCTGGGGGTGCCGGTCGTCGAGGAACTGGGCTTCGGGCACTGCGCGAGCGCCCTGACCGTGCCGCTGGGCGTGCCCGCCGTGCTGGACACGGACGCCCGGGCCCTCGTCCTCGACGTACCGGCGCTGCGCTGAGGCGACGGGACCGGTCAGGCCTGCGGCGGGTGGTCGCCCGTCGCTCCGTCGATCAGCTCGCGCAGGATGTCCATGTGGCCCGCGTGCCGCACGGTGTCCTCCAGCATGTGGATGAGCACCCAGCGCAGCGACACCGTGTTGCCCGACCAGGACGTGCCCGGCGTGTCCAGGCCGAGTTCGTCGACGGCCCGGTCGGCGGCGGCGCGCGCCCGGCCGTAGAACGCCACGATGTCCGCTGTCGACTCGCCGTCCGCCACCACCATGTCCTCGCCCTTGAACGGGTCGAACCACAGTGGCTCGCCCGGACGGCCGAACGTGGTGCAGAACCAGCCGTACTCGACGCTCGCCAGGTGCTTCACCAGGCCGAGCAGGCTGGTCCCCGACGGGGTCATGGGACGGCGCGCCTGCTCCTCGTCGAGACCGTCGAGCTTCCACAGCACCGCGTCGCGGTGCCGGTCGAGGGCCGCCCGCAGGCTCTCCTTCTCGCCGCCGGTGAACGGCACGCTTCTGATCGTCATGCTCCCGAACGTAACAGCGGGGTCTGACAACACGCGGCGACGTCGCACTCGCCCACTCCGGCCTCGGCTCGGGCCCGACTGCCCGATCTCCCTCAACGACCCGCGGATCGACGGCCGGGCCGCGTCGCGCCCGGTCGGCACCCGCGCGGCCGACGACGGCACGCGCGCCGACTACGTCGTCGAGGACGGTGCGGGCGCTCCGCGGGTCGGGATGATCGGCGGTTCGTTCGGCGGCACGATCCGGCTCGGCACGGCCGCCGGCGACCACCGCCTGGACGCCCTCCTGCCCCTGGTCACCCGGCACGACCTGGCGTACTCCCGGACCGCTCGGCGGGCGCCGCGGGAGCGGGCGGACGTAATCTGGCCGCATGTCCGACAGAACCGTCCACCTTGCCGAGGGGCCGCGTGTGGCCCTGCGCCACTTCGGCCCGGCCGACGCCGAGGAGTTCACCGCGCGGGCGCGCGAGAGCAAGGGCCTGCACCACCCCTGGCTCTTCCCGCCGGACCAGCCCGCCGCGTACGCCGCCTACGCGGGTCCGCTCATCGACAACCCGACGCGGGTGGGCTACCTGGTGTGCGAGCGGCCCCACGGGGCCATCGCCGGCTTCATCAACATCAACAACATCGTCGGGGGCGGCTTCCTCTGCGGGGCGCTGGGCTACGGCGCGTTCGCGCACGCGGCGGGCCGGGGCCTGATGAGCGAGGGCCTCGGCCTGGTCGTCGACCGCGCCTTCGGCCCGCTGGGCCTGCACCGGCTGGAGGCCAACATCCAGCCCGGCAACGCGGCGTCCCTCGCGCTCGTCCGCAGGGCCGGCTTCCGGCTGGAGGGCTTCTCACCCGACTTCATATACGTCGACGGCGCCTGGCGCGACCACGAGCGGTGGGCGCTCACCGCGGAGATGCGGCGCTGAGGAAGGCCGGGCGGCGGCCACGGCCGTGACCCGGGACCCCCTGGTCACGAAGGCACCCGACGTGTTCGGATGGTGGCCGGGGCGCCGGTGGACGGCGGCCCCTGTGAGGGAGTGAGGCTGCCTTGGCCACGACCGTGCGACGTGCCGTACTGACCCTGCCCGCCGCCCCCTTGGGGCCGGAGAACCCGCTGCCGGGACTCCGCCCGCTCGACGAGCAGCACGTCGTCGACGAGCGCTCGCGCGCCGCGCTCCCGCGCGACATGGCCCGCCAGGTCGGCCACGAGCCGCTGCGCACCCTGCTGCCGGTGCGTGTCCTGGACGGGTACGGACGCGAACGCACGCCGACGGACCTCGACACGATCGTCATCGAGAACGACCGGCTGCGGGCGACCGTGCTGCCGGGGCTCGGCGGCCGGGTGCACTCGCTGTTCCACAAGCCGACCGGCCGTGAACTCCTCTACCGCAACCCGGTGCTCCAGCCCGCCGACTTCGCCATCAACGGGGCCTGGTTCTCCGGCGGACTGGAGTGGAACATCGGCGCCACCGGACACACGACACTGTCCTGCGCCCCGCTGCACGCCGCGATCGTCCCCGCCCCCGACGGCGGCGACATGGTCCGGCTGTGGGAGTGGGAGCGGCTGCGCGACCTGCCGTTCCAGGTGGACCTGTGGCTGCCGGCCGACTCCGACTTCCTGTACGTCGGCGTACGGATACGCAACCCGCACGAGCAGACCGTCCCCACGTACTGGTGGTCGAACATCGCGGTCCCGGAGGACGAGGGGACCCGGGTGCTCGCCCCGGCGGAGGAGGCGTGGCACTTCGGGTACGAGCGCCGGCTGCGGCGGGTGCCCGTGCCGCGGCACGACGGCGTCGACCGCACGTACCCGCTGCGCGGCGAGTACCCCGCCGACTACTTCTACGAGGTGCCCGAAGAGGCCCGCAAGTGGATCGCCTCGCTCGGCGCCGACGGGCGGGGTCTCGTGCAGACCTCGACCGACGGGCTGCGCGGACGCAAGCTGTTCCTGTGGGGCGCGGGGCGGGGCGGACGGCGCTGGCAGCAGTGGCTGACCGAGCCCGGCACCCCCGGCTACGCCGAGATCCAGGCCGGCCTCGCCCGTACGCAGCTGGAGCACGTGCCGCTGGAGGCGGGGGCCGAGTTCAGCTGGCTCGAGGCGTACGGCCCGCTGTCCGCCGACCCGGAGGCCGTGCACGGCGAGGACTGGGCGGCGGCGCGCGCGGAGGCCGGCGCCCGTCTGGAGGACGCGCTGCCCCGGGCGCGGGTGGACGCGGCGTACGAGGCGTGGCGGCCGTACGCCGATCACGAGCCGGGCCGGTCGCTCGCCACCGGGTCCGGGTGGGGCGCCCTGGAGGTGCTGCGCGCCGGGTTCAAGCTCCCGGGCACACCCTTCGGCGAGGCGACCCTCGGCGGCCAGCAGGCACCCTGGGTGGAGTTGCTGCGCAGTGGCACGTACCCGGCGCCGGACGGGGCGGCGGCGCCGCCCGGCCCGTCCCTGGTCGCGCAGCACTGGCGGGACATGCTGGAGACGGCGCCGGCCGATCCGCTCACCGAGTACCACCTGGGCGTCGCCCAGTGGCACGCGGGTGATGTGGCGCAGGCCGTGCGCAGCTGGGAGCGCGGCCTCCAAGTGGCTCACTCCCGCTGGCCGTTGCTGCGCTGCCTCGCGGTCGCGGACCTCGACGCGGGCAACCCGGGGCGGGGCGCCGACCACTACGCCGAGGCGTTCGAGGACCTGTGCCGGGAGCGGGGCGGCGGCGAGGCGTGGACGGCGGCGACGGCCGCCCTGGGACGCGAGGCGATCGCCGCCCTGCTCGCTGCCGGGCGTACGGACGCGGCCCGCGCGGTGTGGGAGGAGCTGCCCGCCGCTGTGCGCGCCGGCGGCCGCTTCCGGCTCGTCGAGGCGCAGCTCCTGGTCGCCGAGGGGGACGCGGCGGGCGCCCGGGCCCTCTTCGACGCCGGGTTCGAGGTGCCGGACCTGCGCGAGGGCGACGAGGTGCTGGGCGAGGTGTGGGCGCGGACCGGCGACGATCCGCTGCCCGACGCGTACGAGTACCGCATGCGGCCGCCGGTGCGGTAGGGAGGCCCGGGCCGCCTCCGGTACACGCCGCCGCCCGCCGCCCCCCGGAGCGAGCCGGGCGGGCGCCGGCGCGTGCCATCGCGAGGCGGTGGATCGCCCCCGTACCAGGCCCACTTGGACGTCTGCGGCAGTGCGGGGGGCGTGCGCGCCGGGCGGGACGCGTCCGGTGGGGTGCGCCCGGCGAGCGCGTCGGACCGGTCCTAGACGATCGCTCGCCGGTCGGCGTACTCGAAGACCGAGCCGTCCGGGTGCGCGGCGATCAGGTTGCGGCCGACGGGGGTGGGGACCGGGCCCGCGATGATGCGCGCGCCCGCCCCGGCCAGGGCGGCGCCCGCCTCCTCCACGTCCTTGACGGCGATGGTGGCCGACACCTTGCGCAGGACTTCGAGTTCCGACTCGGGGCCGCTCATCAGCAGGAAGCAGCCGATGGCCGCGACGGAGACCCCGCCGCGCTCGAAGCGCAGCGCGCGGCTTCCGGTGAGGCGTTCGTAGAAGGCCACCGTGGCCTCCAGGTCGTCGACGCAGATGCGCAGCGTGGTTCCCAGGATCTCCATGAGGGCCAGCGTAGTTGCTCCCGTGCCGGCCGGGCGGGGGTATGCCGGGGCCCCGCCCGGGCGCCGGGACGGGGCAGGCGATCAGGGGCTGGGGTAGCGCGGCGGCATCACGCCCGGCACAGGATCTCCCCGTGCGGCACCATGAACCACGCGTCCTCCCGCGCGCCCCACTCCCGCCAGGCCCGCGCGACCGCCGCGAGGCCGTCCCGTGTCGTGTGGCCGCCGCCCACCGCCAGTTCGGCGTACCCGGAGTCCGTCGTGCGGTCCGCCCACAGGCCGCTCCACCACGCCCGCTCCTTCGGCGTCGCGAAACACCACACGGCCGCCGAAGGCCGAACGTCGGTGAAGCCGGCCCGCTGTGCCCAGGACAGGAGTCTGCGCCCCGCGTCCGGTTCGCCGCCGTTCGCGCGCGCGACCCGGCCGTACAGCCGCTGCCAGTCGTCCATCGGCGCCGAATGCGGGAACCACGTCATCGCGGCGTAGTCGCTGTCGCGCGCCGCGACGACGCCGCCGGGGCGGCACACACGGCGCATCTCGCGCAGGGCCCGTACCGGGTCGCCGACGTGCTGGAGCACCTGGTGGGCGTGGACGACGTCGAAGGAGTCGTCGGGGAAGTCCAGCGCGTGGACGTCCGCCACCGCGAACCGCACGTTGTCCAGGCCGCGTTCCGCCACCGCCTCGCGCGCCTGCCCGAGCACGTCCGGCGCCGCGTCGACCGCCGTCACCCGGCCGGGGGCGACCAGTGCCGCCAGGTCCGCCGTGATGGTGCCGGGCCCGCAGCCCACGTCCAGGACGTCAAGACCCGGCCGCAGGTCCGCCAGGAGGTACGCCGCGGAGTTGGCGGCCGTGCGCCAGCGGTGCGAGCGCAGCACCGACTCGTGGTGGCCGTGGGTGTAGACGGCCGTCTCCCCGGGCGTCTCCCCGGGCGCCGGGGTGTCGGGCGTGGGCGTCTCGGGCATGGGCGTACCCCTTCTCCGTGAGGTCTCCGTCCGGCGCCCGGGTCCGGACGCGGTACGCCGTACGGTACGCCGACCACCCGGAATATGAGATGCGAATCTTGAAGTGTGAGACGCGCGTACGGGGCGGAGGGGCGGGTACGCGACCTGCCATGGATACGAACCTGTCGGAACAGATGGCACAGGTCGTCCGCGACACCCTCAAGGACGAACTGCGCGAGCAGACCAGGAAACAGCGCCGCACCGCCCGCCTCTACACCGCCGCCGGCGCCGCCGCCCTGTACGCGGGCGCCGCCGTCACGGCGTTCCTCGTGCTCGCACTCGACACCGCCCTGCCCGCGTGGGCGGCCGCGCTGATCGCCGGCGTCCTGCTGGCCGGTCTCGCCGTCGTGCTCAAGCAGCAGGCCGCACGCCCCGGCGCCGGCGTCCACGACGCCGGACTCGGCGCCCCGCCCGTGCCACCCGTCACGCCGCCCAGCGCCCCGCCCGTTCCGCAGGCGCCCCCGGCGACCCCCGCGCCGGACGCCGGCACACCGCCCGCCCCTCGCGCCTGACGCACCGGAAGCAGCCGCGGGCCGGTCGCCGGGGCGGCGGGCGACCGCGGCTCCGGCGGCCCCCGGTCACGTCCCCAGGACCTGCGGCAGCACCTTCGTGCGGTAGAAGTCGAAGAACCCGCGCTGGTCCGGGCCGATCTGGTTCACGTACGCCCGGTCGAACCCCGCGTCGGCGTAGGCCAGCAGCCCGCGCACGTGCGCGTCGACGTCGTCGCCGCAGACCACGTTCGCGGCGACCATGTCCTCGGTGACCAGGGTCGACGCCTGCTCGAAGTGGCGCGGCGACGGCAGCACCTGGCCCAGCTCGCCGGGGAGCTGGTCGCTCGGCCACAGCCGGTGGACCGTGCGGACGGCCTCGTCGCGGTCCGGACCGTAACAGACCTTCGTGCCGCCGCTCACCATCCCGCCGCCCCGGCCGCCGTCCCGGAAGCGCTTCACCGCCTGCTCGTCCGGGGCCATGGTGATCAGGCCGTCGCCGACGCGCGACGCCAGTGACATGGCCTTGGGGCCGAACGCGGAGACGTCGATGGGCACATGCTCCTCCGGCACGGTGTAGAGCCGCGCGTTCTCCACCGTGTAGTGCTTGCCCTCGTGGCTGACCTCGTTGCCGTCGAAGAGGTTGCGGATCAGCAGCACGGCCTCCTCCAGCATCTCCAGACGCACCCGCGCGCTGGGCCACGCGCCGCCCAGGATGTGCTCGTTGAGCGCCTCGCCGCTGCCCACGCCGAGCCGGAACCGGCCGTCGCCGAGCTGTACGGCCGCCGTGGCCGCCGCCTGCGCGACCACGGCCGGGTGCATCCGTACGGTCGGACAGGTGACCGCGGTCTGCACGGGCAGCGAGACGGCCTCGGACAGCGCGCCGATCACCGACCAGACGAAGGGGCTCTGGCCCTGCGCCTCGTTCCACGGGTGGTAGTGGTCGGAGATCCACAACGCCTGGAAGCCGGCCTGCTCGGCCATCCGCGCCTGCTCCACGAGTGCGGCGGGCCCGAACTCCTCGGTGGACAGGAAGTATCCGTACTCGGTCATGGGGGGTGCCTCCCGGGCGAGTGGTTGCTGAACGGCGGGTAACCACCGCGTACGCCGGGAAACACACGCGGCGCGGTGTTTGGCCCCCGGGGACGGGGGCACCGGGAAGGTCCACCCCAAGCGCCCCGCCCACGAGGTGAACGCAGTGACCCGAAACCGTCCCCGCGTCGTCGTCGTCGGAGCGGGCTTCGCCGGCCACCAGGCCGCGAAGTCCCTTTCCCGGCAGCTCAGGGACAACGCCGAGATCGTCCTGCTCAACCCCACCGACTACTTCCTCTACCTGCCCCTCCTGCCACAGGTCGCCGCCGGCATCCTGGAACCGCGCCGGGTGACCGTCTCGCTGCCCGGGACGCTGCCCCGCGTACGGCTGGTGCTCGGCGAGGCGGACCACATCGACCTCGCGGCCCGCCGGGTGCACTACACCGGCCCCGAGGACGACAAGGGCGAGCTGGAGTACGACCGGCTGGTGCTGGCCGTCGGCAGCGTCAACAAGCTCCTGCCGGTCCCCGGTGTCGCCGAGCACGCCCACGGCTTCCGCGGCCTGCCGGAGGCGCTGTACCTGCGGGACCACGTGACCCGGCAGATCGAACTGGCCGCCGCCGCCGGCGACCCGGACGAGTGCGCCGCGCGCTGCACCTTCGTCGTCGTCGGCGCCGGCTACACCGGCACCGAGGTCGCCGCCCAGGGCCAGATGCTCACCGACGCCCTCGTCCGCAAGCAGCGCGCCTGGCGCCACGCCGGGCACAGGCCGCGCTGGATGCTCCTGGACATCGCGCCGCGCGTCCTGCCCGAACTCGACCGCCGCCTGTCGGACACGGCCGACAAGGTGCTGCGCGGGCGCGGGGTCGACGTACGGACGGGGACCTCCGTGAAGGAGGCCACCCGTGAAGGGGTCCTCCTGGACGACGGGGAGTTCGTCGGCACCCGGACCGTGGTCTGGTGTGTCGGCGTACGCCCAGACCCGCTGGTCTCCGAGGTCGGCCTGCCCGTCGAACGCGGACGCCTGCTCGTCGAGCCGACCCTCGACGTGCCGGGCCACCCGGAGGTCTTCGCCTGCGGCGACGCGGCGGCCGTGCCCGACCTGACCCGGCCGGGGCAGTTCACCCCGATGACCGCGCAGCACGCGGCCCGGCAGGGGAAGACGACCGCCCGCAACGTCGCCGCCTCCCTCGGCCACGGGGAGGCGCGGCCCTACAAGCACAACGACCTCGGATTCGTCGTCGACCTCGGCGGCGTCAAGGCCGCCGCCAACCCGCTCGGCGTACCGCTGTCCGGCCCGGTCGCGGGCGCCGTCACGCGCGGCTACCACCTCGCCGCCATGCCGGGCAACCGGGTGCGGGTCGCCGCCGACTGGATGCTCGACGCCGTACTGCCGCGCCAGGCCGTGCAGCTGGGTCTCGTCAGGTCCTGGTCGGTGCCGCTCGACACGGCGTCACCGGAACTGGCCAGGGTCCCGGCCGGGCCGGGCCGGCCGGAGCAGAGTGAACCCGACGGGTGACCGCAGGGAGCGACCACAGGGAGTGACATGGACAGCGAACAGTTCAGCCGGCTCGGACAGCAGCTCAGGGTGGACGCGGTACGGGCCGCCGACGCCGCGCAGTCGGGGCATCCGACGTCGTCGATGTCGGCGGCCGACCTCGCGGCCGTCCTCCTCGGCGGCCATCTGCGCTACGACTTCGACAGGCCCGACCATCCGGGCAACGACCGGCTGATCCTCTCGAAGGGCCACGCCTCGCCGCTGTTGTACGCCATGTACCGGGCGGTCGGCGTCGTCGACGACGAGGAACTGCTGACCTACCGGCGGCGCGGCAGCCGCCTCGAAGGCCACCCCACGCCCAGGCTCCCGTGGGTGGACGTGGCCACGGGTTCGCTCGGGCAGGGGCTGCCGGTCGGTGTCGGCGTGGCACTGGCGGGCAAGCGGCTGGACCGTGCTCCGTACCGCGTGTGGGTGCTGAGCGGCGACAGCGAGATGGCGGAGGGATCGGTGTGGGAGGCCGTCGAGCACGCGGCCCACGAACACCTCGACAACCTCACCCTGGTCATCGACGTCAACCGGCTCGGCCAGCGCGGTCCCACCCGCCACGAGTGGGACCTGGGGGCCTACAGCCGCCGGCTGCACGCGTTCGGCTGGCACACCGTCGAGGTGGACGGCCACGACGTGGACGCGGTCGACGCCGCCTACGACGAGGCGCGGTCGACCACGGGCCGGCCCACCGCGGTGATCGCCCGTACCCGCAAGGGGCGCGGCGTCGCGGCCGTGGAGGACAAGGAGGGCATGCACGGCAAGCCCCTGAAGGACGCCGGAAGCGCCATCGAGGAGCTCGGCGGGCCGCACTTCGTCCAGGTGGAGGTGCGCAAGCCGGCCGCCGCGCCCGTCTCCGCCCTGCTCGGCGCGCGCCAGGGCGAGCCGCAGCTGCCGCGCTACGAGAAGGGCGACGAGGTCGCCACGCGCAACGCCTACGGCGAGGCGCTCGCCGCGCTCGGAACCGCACGCGGCGACGTCGTGGCCCTCGACGGCGAGGTGAGCGACTCCACCCGGTCGCAGTTCTTCGCCAAGGAGCACCCCGACCGGTTCTTCGAGTGCTACATCGCGGAGCAGCAACTGGTCGCGGCGGCCGTCGGCATGCAGACACGGGGTTACGTCCCGTACGCCTCGTCCTTCGCGGCGTTCCTGAGCCGCGCGCACGACTTCGTCCGCATGGCGGCGGTCAGCAGGGCCGGCATCAACCTGGCCGGCTCGCACGCCGGGGTCGCCATCGGCGAGGACGGCCCCTCGCAGATGGGGCTCGAAGACCTCGCGCTCTTCCGCGCCGTGCACGGCAGCACCGTCCTGTACCCGTGCGACGCCAACCAGACCGCCCGGCTCGTCGCCGCGATGGCGGAGGGCGACGCGCACAGCCGAGGGGTGCGCTACCTGCGCACCAGCCGGGGCGCGATGCCCGTCATCTACGGGCCGGACGAAGAGTTCCCGATCGGCGGCAGCAAGCTGCTGCGCTCCGGTGACGACGACAAACTCACCCTCCTCGCCGCCGGGGTGACGGTCCACGAGGCCCTGCGCGCGGCGGACCTGCTCGCGGCGGACGGCCTGCCCGTGCGGGTCGTCGACCTGTACTCGGTCAAGCCCGTCGACGAGGCCGCCGTGCAGGAGGCGGCGGAACGCACCGGCTGCCTGGTGACGGTGGAGGACCACCACCCCGAGGGCGGCCTGGGCGACGCGGTCGCCTCGGTGTTCTCCGACGGCCGCCCGGCGCCCCGGCTGGTCCGCCTGGCCGTCGGGAACATGCCCGGCTCGGCCACCGAGCGGGAGCAGCTGGGAGACGCCGGGATCGACGCCGACTCGATCGCGGCCGCCGTGCAGCTCCTGGCGGAGAAGGTGATCGTACGGTGAGAGCGCGGCGGGGAGTGGGTGGCGGGATGCCCTGAACATCCCGCCACCCTCCCCGCGCCGTGGGGGGCCCCCGGGGGGGGGGCCCGCTTCCGTACGCCGCGCACGAGGCAGGAACGAGCCCGGGAGAGGGACGATGAGCGACACCACGACCGTCAGGGCCGGACACCGCACGGTGACCGTCCACCGCCCCGGAAAGGTGCTCTTCCCCGACTGCGGCGTCACCAAGGCCCAACTCGCGGACTACTACCGGCGGGTGGCCGCCCACATGGTGCCGCAGCTCCGCGACCGGCCCCTGATGCTGGACCGCCGGCCCGACGGGACGGACGGCCCGCGCTTCATGCAGAAGGACACGCCCGGGCACTACCCCGACTGGGTGCGCCGGGTCCGTGTCCCCAAGGAGGGCGGCACCGTGACGCACACCGTGTGCGACAACAGCGCCACGCTCGTCTTCCTGGCCGACCAGGCGTGCCTGACGTTCCACCGCTGGCTCTCCCGGGCCGGCCGCGTCGACCGGCCGGACCGGCTGGTCTTCGACCTGGACCCGCCGGCGGACGACTTCCCCGCCGTGCGGGAGGCGGCGTACCGGCTCGGTGAGCTCCTCGACCAGCTGCGGCTGCCGTCCACGCTCATGACCACCGGTTCCAAGGGCCTGCACGTGATCGTGCCCCTCGACGGGAACACCACGTTCGACGACGCGCGCTCCTTCGCCGCCGAGGTCGCCCGTACGCTGGCCGAGCGCCGCCCCGACGAGCTCACGACGGCCGTGCGCAAGGCCGCGCGCGGCGGCCGGCTCTTCCTGGACATCGGACGCAACGCGTACGCACAGACGGCCGTCGCGCCCTGGTCGGTGCGCGCCGGCGCAGGTGCTCCGGTCGCCGCCCCCATCTCCTGGGAGCAGCTCGACGACAAGGAACTCGCCGCCCGCACCTGGTCGTTGAAGGACCCCGGCGGCGTACTGGAGCAGGCCCGCGCGAACCCCTGGTCGGGCGTCACGGCCAGGGGCCGCGCGCTGGGCCCGGCGCGCGGGCGCCTGAGCGCCCTGCGCTGACCGGGCCCGGCGTTCAGGCGGTCCGGCCCGCCGGGTCGTCTTCCTTCACCGCGCTGAGCGGCGCGGCGATCGACTCCAGGCTCCTGCGCTCGCTGCGCACGCCCAGCACCGACTCGACCAGCCCCGCGGCCACCATCAGCGCCGCGCCGACGCAGAACGCCTGCGTCGTGTCGGCCCGCTCCCCGCTGCTCACCAGGCCGTTGAAGAGCAGCGGCCCGGTGATGCCGCCGAGGGCGGTGCCGACGGCGTAGAAGAAGGAGATGCACATCGCGCGCGTCTCCAGCGGGAAGACCTCACTGACCGTCAGATAGGCCGAACTGGCCCCGGCGGAGGCGAAGAACAGCACCGCGCACCAGCAGGCGGTGAGCGTCACGGCCGAAAGGGCGCCCTGCTGGAAGAGGTACGCCGTGCCGAACAGCAGCAGCCCCGACGCGATGTACGTCCCGGCGATCATGGGCACGCGCCCGACGCTGTCGAAGAAGTGGCCGAGGACCAGCGGGCCGAGCAGGTTGCCGACCGCGATCACCGCGAAGTAGTACGCCGTCGAGCCGACCGGCACGTCGAAGAACTCGGTCAGGATGACGGCGTAACCGAAGGTGATCGAGTTGTAGAGGAACGCCTGTCCGACGAAGAGCGACAGGCCCAGCGCGGTGCGCCCCCGGTACTGGGCGAGGACCGTGCGCACGATGGTGCCGAACCCGATCGACTTCCGCTGCCGGATCGCGATCTCCTCGTCCGGCACGGGGAGCCGCTTCCCGGTCTCCCGGGCGACCTGCTCCTCCACCTCGTCGACGATCCGGTCCGCCTCCTCCACCCGGCCGCGGATGAACAGCCAGCGCGGGCTCTCGGGCACGTGCCGGCGTACGAGCAGGATCCCGAGCCCCAGCACCACACCCGTGGCGAACGCGAGCCGCCAGCCCAGGTCCTTGGCGAACAGGTCCGTGTCCAGCAGGGCGACGGACGCGAGCGCGCCGAGCGCCGCGCCGGCCCAGAACGTGCCGTTGATGATGAGGTCGATACGGCCGCGCAGCCGGCCCGGGATCAGCTCGTCGATGGCCGAGTTGATCGCCGCGTACTCGCCGCCGATGCCGAAACCGGTGAAGAACCGGCAGACGAAGAAGAACCACGCCGTCTCGGAGAACGCGGTCGCCGCCGTCGCCGCGAGGTACACGGCCAGCGTGATCATGAACAGCTTCTTGCGGCCGTAGACGTCGGTGAGCCGGCCGAAGAAGAGCGCGCCCACGCATGCCCCGGCGACATAGAGGGCAGCAGCCCATGTGGTCACCTGGGCGGTGGTGATGTCGATGCCGCTGCCTTCCTCGGCGAGGCGGCCCACGATGTTGCCGACGATGGTCACTTCGAGTCCGTCGAGGACCCATACCGTGCCGAGGCCGATGACGATCCGCCAGTGCCACGGCGACCACGGGAGGCGGTCCAGCCTCGCCGGAATGCGGGTGCGAATCACCCCGGTGTCCGTTGATGTCATCACACGCGGGTACCCGCACAGAATCGAACAACGCTGAGACGTCCGGGAGTTTGGACCCGGAGTCACGGGATACCCGAAGACGGAGGCTGCAATGGCAAATACATCCGGTACATCCGGAAAGCCCGAAACGTCCGATGCATCCGACAACGAACCGAAGAACGACGAGAGTTCGCAGAGCAGGACACAGAAGAAGACGGAAGCCCTGCCGGGCCCGATGGAAGTACTGCGCGGAGCGCGGGCACAACTGGCGGAACTCACCGGCATGGAGGCCGAGTCGGTCTCTTCCTTCGAACGCACGGAGGACGACGGCTGGACGTTGAGGGTCGAGGTTCTCGAACTGGCCCGCGTCCCCGACACCATGAGCCTCCTGGCGTCGTACGAAGTCACGCTCGACGCCCATGGAGCGCTCACCGGCTACCGGCGCGTGAACCGCTACGAGCGCGGCAGGGCGGACCGTTCATAGACACCCACACTAAGGAGGGCCGGTCGGCATGACAGTAGTCCCGGCACAGCAAGGCGGAGGCGGCGGCGGTACCAGCGGCCTCTACGACGTTCTGGAGCTCGTCCTCGACCGGGGGCTCGTCATCGACGCGTTCGTACGCGTCTCCCTGGTCGGCATCGAGATCCTCAAGATCGACATCCGTGTCGTGGTGGCGAGCGTCGACACGTACCTGCGCTTCGCCGAGGCGTGCAACCGCCTCGACCTCGAAACCGGTGCCAAGAAGAGCCCCGGCCTCCCCGAGATCGTCGGCGAGGTCACCGAGTCCGGCGCCCGGGGCAAGTCCAAGGGGGCGCTGTCCGGCGCCGCCGAAACCATCTCGGGCGCGTTCCAGCAGGCCCGCGGCGGTGACGAGGAGAAGGCCGAGTCGCGGACGAGCAGCCGGCGCGGCACGTCCCGCCGGAAGGAGGAGCAGGAGTGAGTACGTACGTCTACGGCATCGCACGCGGTGACCACCCCGAACTGCCCGAGCCGACGAACGGGGTCGGCGACCCGCCGATGCCCGTACGCGCCCTGCGGACCGGCGAACTGACCGCCCTGGTCAGCGACGCACCCGAGGACCTCAGGCCCAAGCGCCGCGACCTGCTCGCGCACCAGACGGTGCTGGCGGAGGCGGGCGCCGTGGGCTCGGTGCTGCCGATGCGCTTCGGCAGCCTGTCCACCGACGACGAGTCGGTGCGCAGCGTCCTCGCCGAGCGGGAGAAGCACTACCTGGAGCGGCTCGACGCGCTCGACAACAAGGTCGAGTACAACGTCAAGGCCTCGCACGACGAGGAGGCCGTCCTGCACCAGGTACTGGCCGACGACGCCGAGCTGCGCGCCCTCAACGAGGCCAACCGGGCGGCCGGCGGCGGCACGTACGAGCAGAAGCTCCGGCTCGGAGAACGTGTCGTCGCGGCCGTGCAGGAGCGCGAGAAGCGCGACGGCGAACTGGTGCGGCGAGCCCTGGAAGGCGCGGCGGGAGACGTCTGCCCCGGCCCGGAGAGCAGCGGCTGGCTGGCGAACGTCTCGTTCCTCGTCGACCGCGACCGCACGGCGGACTTCGTGGAGGCGGTGGACGCGCTGCGCAAGGAGCACCCCCACCTCGTCCTCCAGGTGAACGGCCCGCTGCCCCCCTACAGCTTCGTGGAGTGACGGCGCATGGGCCTCCTGGGAGAACTGCTCCTGCTGCCCCTGGCCCCTGTCCGCGGCACCTCCTGGGTGCTGCGGCAGGTGGTCACGGAGGCGGAACGGCAGTACTACGATCCGTCGGCCATCCAGCGTGAACTCTCGGCCCTGGAGCGCCGGCTCGAGGCCGGAGAGATCGACGAGGCCGAATTCGACCGCCGCGAGGACGAACTCCTCGACCGGCTGGAGAAGAGGAACCCGGCATCATGAGAAACCGTGAACGCGCGGACGGCGGAAGCCGGGGCCGCCGATGACGACCCCCAACAGACTTCCCGACCCGTACGGGACCCAGGGCGGCGGCGCGAATCTCGCCGACATCCTGGAGCGCGTACTGGACAAGGGGGTCGTCATCGCGGGAGACATCAAGATCAATCTCCTCGACATCGAACTCCTCACCATCAAACTGCGTCTCATCGTCGCCTCCGTCGACAAGGCGAAGGAAATGGGCATCGACTGGTGGGAGGACGACCCGTCGCTCTCCTCCGGTGCCCGCCGGCGTGAACTCGCGGAGGAGAACGAACGGCTCCAGCGGCGCATCGCCGACCTGGAGGCGGCGCCCGCCCGGGAGGAGCGCCTGGAGGCGGCGCCCGCAAGCGAAGAGCGCAAGGACGAGGCATGAACGAACTGCGTTACGTGTACGCGGTCACCCGGCCCTTCGACGGCGTACTGCCCGAGGGTGTGCGCGGGATCGGCGGTGAGCCGCCCCGGCTGCTGCACCACGGCGACCTCGTCGCCGTGGTCGGCCCGGTGCCGGCCGAGGACTTCGCGGAGGCGCCGCTCAAGAAGCGCCTGGAGGACCTCGACTGGCTCACCGCCACCGCCCGCGCCCACGAAGCGGTCATCGGTGCCATGACAGCCGTGACCTGCGCGGTCCCGCTGCGCCTCGCCACGGTGTGCCTGGACGACAGCGGCGTGCGGCGGCTCCTCGAAGCGGGCCACGACCGCTTCGTGACGACCCTGGAGCGACTGGACGGACGGGTCGAGTGGGGCGTCAAGGTGTACGCCGAACCCGAGCCGGAACCGGCCCCGCGGACCGGGCCGGCCGAGCCCTCCGCCGCGCCCGCCACCGGCCGTGACTACCTGCGCCGGCGGCTGAGCAGCCGTCAGGCCCGCGAGGGGGTGTGGGAGCGCGCGGAAGCGCTCTCGCGCTCGCTGCACGCGGAGCTCTCCGGCCGCGCGCAGGCCGCCGTACTGCACCGCCCGCAGGACTCCCGGCTCTCCGAGGCGCGCGGGCAGAACGTCCTCAACGCGGCCTACCTGGTGCCGCGCGAGCGCGGTGAGGAGTTCGTGGCGGAGGTCGGCCGGCTGACGCCGGAGGACCGCGGCGTACGGGTGGAACTCACCGGCCCGTGGGCCCCGTACTCCTTCGCCGGGCAGGCCGGGCAGGCCGGGCACGAAGAGGCAGGGGCGGGCCGATGACGGTGCAGCCCACCGACGCCGGCCCGCTCGCGCAGCGCCAGCTCGCCCTCGTCGACCTCCTGGACCGGTTGCTGGCCGGCGGGGTCGTGATCACGGGCGACCTGACCCTGCGCATCGCCGACGTCGACCTCGTGCGCGTGGACCTCAACGCGCTCATCAGCTCCGTCAACGTCGACGTGCCGTCCCCGTTCGAGGAGGAGGAGTCCCTGTGACCGCCGAGACCACCGATGGGCGCCGCCGTGTCGAGCTGGACGCCGACACCGTCGAACGGGACCTCGTCAAGCTGGTCCTGACGGTCGTGGAGCTGCTCCGGCAACTGATGGAGCGCCAGGCCCTGCGGCGGGTCGAGACCGGCGACCTCAGCGAGGAGCAGGAGGAGCGGATCGGCATGACGCTGATGCTCCTGGAGGACCGCATGGACGTCCTGCGCACCCGCTTCGGGCTCGAACCCGAGGACCTCAACATCGACCTGGGGCCCCTGGGGCCGCTGCTGCCCAGGGGCGAGTAGAAGAAGCGGTACGCGCGAAAGAAACGGAAAGACACGGAAAGACCCGCGGGGCAGAGAAAAGGGGCGGCGGCCCGAAGGCCGCCGCCCCCCTCATCTCGATTTATATACCAAAGGTACCAACGCGAACAGCCACC
>NZ_JBSGYQ010000069.1:0-7640 GCF_053610585.1 Streptomyces sp. NPDC054887
TTGTATCTAGGTCTGGTGGGCTGGTATATTTTTATACCAGACCGGAGCGGGGGGCGGGCCCGCCCCATCACAGGGGCGGGCCCGCTCCGTTGGCGTTACTTGCTCTCGTCGACGGTGACGTCGGCGTCGGCGTGGTCCTCGAAGGGGTTCTCGACGAGGGCGTTGGAGTGGGTGGCCGACAGGTGCGCCAGCTGGCCCTGCTCGGCGATCGGGCTGAACACCTTGTGCTGCTCCATGAGGAGTCTCCATTCGCTCGGATGGTCGCGGCCGCCTGGTGGCGCCGCACGACAGACACTAATGAATATGATTATCGTTTCGCAATAGTTCGTCGGGGGGCAGAGGGTGATCTGGGTAACACACCGGCCAACCCCCTTCCGGATCGCGGCCGACGCGCCCGGCGACGCCCAGCACGTCGGCGAGCAGCCGGGGCGTGACGATGTGTTCCGGCGGCCCGTCCGCCACCACGCGCCCGCCGCGCAGCGCGACCACCCGGTCCGCGAAGCGCGCGGCGTGCCCGAGGTCGTGCAGCACCATCACCACGGTCAGGCTCCGCTCCTCACGCAGCCTCACCACGGTTTGCAGCACCTCCAGTTGGTGCCGCAGATCGAGGTAGGTGGTGGGTTCGTCGAGGAGCAGTACGCCGGTGTCCTGGGCCAGCGACATCGCCAGCCGCACCCGTTGGCGCTCGCCGCCCGAGAGGGAGTCGACCGCGCGGTCGGCCCAGTCGGTCACCCCCACGTCGGCGAGCGCCCGCGCGCACACCTCGTCGTCACCGTCCCGGAGCATGCCGAGAGGGCCGCGTGCCGCGTACCGCCCCTGCTTCACGAGCTGACGTACCGTCATCCCCGGTACGCCGGGCGACGACTGGTGCAGCAGGGCGACGCGGCGCGCGGTGGCCCGGCGGGACAGGCGTCCCAGGTCGTGGCCCTCCAGCAGGACCCGGCCGGCCGAGGGTTTCAGCAGCCCGGCGACGAGTCGCAGGAGTGTGCTCTTGCCGCACCCGTTGAGTCCGATCAGGGCGACGAGTTCACCCGGCTCGACCCGCAGGTCCACGTCCGTCAGGACGGGCCGCCCGGGATAGCCGAAGCTCACCGCCTCGACGGCTATCGCAGCGGGTCCTCGCGGGGCGTCCGCCGGCTCGTCCCCGGCCGCCGGGTCCCTCCCGGCCCGCGCGGTGTTCGTCATGTGTGAGGCGGTCATGTCTCCTCCTGAGTGCCTGTGGATGTGGTCCGCCCCGGGCGCGGGTCCGCCGGGGCGGCGACTGCCGCCCGTCTCACCCGGTTCCGGTCCCCTGCCGCCGCGCGACGACGAGGAGCAGTACGGCGCCCACACAGGTCGTCAGCGCGCCGACCGGTACGCTCAGCCGTCCGGCGTCCAGCGCTTCGACCAGCAGCCGGGAGAGCGCCTGCGCAGCCGCGTCGGCCCCGCACACCACGAGCGCGCCGATCAGCGCCGCTCCCGGGAGGGTGGCCCGCAGGTCGGCGCCGAAGAGCGCGAGCGCCAGATGCGGCACCAGCAGCCCCACGAAACCGAGCGCCCCCACGGCCGACACGGCGCCCGCCGTGAGCGCGACCGCGCACACGAGGGCGGCTCCGCGAGCCCTGCCGGCCGCGAGCCCCGCCGCCGCGGCCTGGTCGTCACCGCACCGCAGGAGTGTCAGCGGCGCCGCGAGCGAACAGGCGGCGACGGCCCAGACCAGGGCCCAAGGCCACAGCAGCGACCAGTGCTCCCAGACCCGCCCCTCGGTGGACCCGATCAGCCACTGCACCACGCTGCCCAACTCCCCCGGCGCCACCAGCAGCACCACCGCGGTGAGTCCGGCGAGCACGGCGGAGACGAGCACTCCGTACACGGCGGTCTGTTCGGGGTCCCCCTTCTGCCGGCCGGCGAGCAGCCACAGCAGTCCGGCGCCGAGGAAGCCGCCCGCGCAGGCCGCGACGACCACGGCGGTGGGGGACTCCCAGCCCGCGAGTCCCAGTCCGGTCGCCGTCACCGCGCCGAGCACCGCACCGGGCGTGACGCCCGTGACCTCGGGGCCCGCCAGGGGGTTGCGCAGGGCCGACTGGAGCAGCAGCCCGGCGAGTCCCAGGCTCGCCCCGGCGCCGAGGGCGACGAGCGCCCTGGGCACGCGCAGTCGCACGACGACGTGCCGGGCGGTCGGGTCGCCCGCGCCGGCCAGTACGTCCCACACCTCGCCCGCCCCCGGGTTCCGGCCGACCAGCGTCTGGGCGCAGAGGGCGAGCGCCACCAGCACGAGGAGCAGTCCCAGCTTGGGTACCGCGCCGATCGAGGGCAGCGGGCGCGGCCGTTCGCGTACGGCACCGGGCGCGCTCATCGGCCGCCTCCCGCGCCGGCTCCGGCCCGCGCCGCCGCGTCCGGAGCCCGGCCCGGGGGCCCGAAGGCGCCCGACCGGACGGGGGCGGCCGGCCGGCGGCCCATGCGCAGCAGCGCGACCCCCACCGGGACGCCGAGCAGCGCGGTCCACGCGCCGACCGGCGTCTCGACGGGCGCGAGCGCCAGACGGGCCGGCTGGTCGGCGCACAGGACGATCAACGCACCCCAGAGCGCCGACATGGGCAGCCAGGCCGTCGCGTCCCCTTCCGGTCGCAGCCGCCGCGCGACCTGCGGCGCGAGGAAGCCCACCCACGCGACCGGTCCGCAGACGGCGACGACCGGGGCGATCAGGACGACCGCGATGGCGAGCGCGCCGAGCCGCGCCCGGCGCACCCGGACCCCCATGGCACGGGCGTCGTCGTCGCCCAGGCGCAGCACGCCGAGTACCGGGGCGCACAGCACGAGGGACGGCACGGCGACGAGCAGCCACGGCCACAGCCCGGTGACGTCGTCCCAGGTGCGGGCGGACAGACTGCCCAGCAGATAGCGGTAGACGAGCTGGAGGTCCAGCTGGTCGGCGAGCACCATCAGGACCAGCAGTCCGGCTTGCAGCGCGGCCGACACGGCGGCCCCCGTGAGCAGGACGGCGGACGGACTGCGGCCGAACCCCGCCGCCACGAGCGTCAGTACGCCGCCGATGACCGCTCCGCCCAGGGCGAGCAGCGGCGCGACGGCGGCGGGGACCGACAGGGTCAGCACGAGCGGCGCGGCGACGCCCAGTGCGGCGCCCGAGGACACGCCGATCATCTCGGGTACGGCCAGCGGGTTGCGCAGTGCCTCCTGGAGGACCAGGCCCGCCGCGCCCAGGCACGCCCCGGCGGCCAGGGCCAGGACCAGCCGCGGGAGCCGGAGTTCGGTGAGGATCAGGGCGTCGAGGCCGCCGCCGCCCAGCGCCGCGGGCAGCCGGTGCGGAGCCACGTACGGCGTCCCCGCGCACAGGGCGACACCGGTCGCCACGAGCAGAACGACGGCGGCGCCCGCCAGTCGGCGTGTCACCGCAGTGCGGCCGTGGCCTCGTCGAGGACGAGACCGAGCGAGCGCGTGCCGCGCCCCTTCGCCCAGACGTCGGCGTTCACCTCCACGACCTTGCCGTCGCGTACGGCCGGGATGCGGGACCACAGCGGGTTCTTGGCCAGCTTGTCCGACAGCTGCCCGTCCGGGGCGCCGAAGGAGATCGTCTCGACGAAGAGGACGTCGACGTCGCGGGTGAGGATCTCCTCGATGCTGTAACTGCCTTCGACGCCGCGCCCCTTCCAGGGGTACGACGAGATCTTCGGGAAGAGTCCGGCCGCCACGTCGTTCTTCGGCGTCGCGACGCCGAAGTTCTCGTCACTGCCGAAGATGATCAGGGACGTCTTGTCGCTCCTGTGCTTCTCCGCCTCGGCGAGCTTGGTCCGAAAACGCTTCTCGGCCGCTTCGGCCTGCCGCGTACGGCCGGTCAGCGCGGCCAGGTCGCGCAGGTAACCGACGCTGTCCTCCCAGGTGGAGGGCTGTACGGGCCAGAAGGTGGTGGCCCCCTTCAACGCCGGAGCGAGCTTTCCGTGGGTGTCCTCCAGGCCGATCACCAGGTCAGGTTCGTGGGAGAGGACGGCCTCGACCTCGGGGCTGATGAAGCCACCGGGGACCACCGGGATCTTCCCCGCCCGTTCCTTGCCGAGGAACTCGGGGTGGGCGAGCAGCGTGGAGTTGGTGGCCGCCGGGGTCATGCCGAGTTCCGCCAGCATGTCGTCGCACAGGGCGACCAGGCAGACGACGCGCCGGGGCGGCTTCCTGACGGTGACGGTGACGCCCTGGGCGTCGGTGATGGTGGTCGAGGCCTTGACGGGGCGGACGTCCACTGCGGTCCGCGGACCGGGGTCACCGTTCCGCGCCTTGCCGGACGCCGGCTCCTGCGCGCCGCCGCCGCAACCGACCAGCATCGATCCCATGACGACGGCCGCCGCCCAGCGGCGGACCTTTCGCACTGCGCGCGACATGACGTGCCCTCTGTTCTTCTCGGTGTGCGGATCAAGTTTTCAACATGATAATCATTGTCAAACAACCCCTTGTCCAGTCGCCCGAGCACCGGAGACGCCGACCATGAACCTCGGACCCCGCCTGATCGTCGCCGACCAAGTAGCGGGAAAAGTAAGCATTGTGGACATACGAGACGGGCGGACGACGGCGCGGCTCGACGGCCGGCACCTCGCGGAGCACGCGGGCTTCCTCGCCCTCCCCGGCGACCGCACGGCCTTCGTCGA
Organism: Streptomyces sp. NPDC054887; assembly: GCF_053610585.1. NCBI lineage: Bacteria > Bacillati > Actinomycetota > Actinomycetes > Kitasatosporales > Streptomycetaceae > Streptomyces > Streptomyces sp. NPDC054887. The sequence continues at coordinate 4,635 of NZ_JBSGYQ010000069.1, forward strand.
CGACCGGGCGGGCGAACTGGTCGTACTCGACCCCTACGGCCCGGACTCGGGGCGCCCGGTCGTCGCTTCGCGGACCGCGGTGGCCGTGCCCGCCGAGCACCTGGCCGCGGACACCACCGGCCGCCGGATCGCGGTCACCACTGGTCTGGGCCGCAACTGGACAGCCTGGAGCGACCAGTTGACTGTTGTCGACCTGGCGGCCGAAGGCGGGCCCAGCGCGGTGCGCGTCCGCACCCGTACCGGCGAGCCGGGAGTCACCTTCACCGGCTCCCCCGACGACCCTGCCGTCGTGCTGCGCCACCGGGAGCCCGGTGAACTCGTCGCGTACCGGCACGCCGACCTGATGGCGGCCGCGCCCTCCTGCCCGCCCGCCGCGCCGCGCTCCGCACTGCCGCTGCCGGACGACGACGGGCACGGCGACGCCTGCGACCCTGCCACCGGCTGGGTGTTCGCCGCCGCCGGCTCGGGCGTCCACCGGGCGCGCGTGGACGACGGCGCGCTCGCCGCCGGGGAAGCGCTGCCGTGGACGGCCGGCGGGCGCACCGGTGGGCGCGGCTACTACCTGCGGCTGGACGCCGCGCGCCGGACGCTGTGGTCCTGCGTGCGCGGTGGCCCGAGCGCACCCGGGGACTGGCCGGAGTGGACCAACGACGCCTGGTGGCACCACCTCGACACCGGTCGCGGCGGCCGTCTGGGACTCGGCCCGGGACTGGTGTTCCGCCTGGCGGTGGCGGCCGGCCACGTCGCCTTCGCCCGCGTCCACCCCGACGGTGACGAGCTGGTCCTCGTCGCCACCGGGTCCCCCGGCCCGAGGGTGTCGGCCCGTGTGCCCCTGCCGCCCATGGCGGGAGCTCCCCGCCGGGGCGGCACCCCGTGGGACGGCGTCCAGCGCCGGGCCGTGGCCGCCTCCCCGGGCGCCTCACTCGTGGCGGTCTCCCGCGGCGGCCACGGGGAGGTCCACGTCTTCGACGCGGTGACGGCCCGGCAGACGGCGCTCGTCACCCTGCCCACGCCGCTCGACGAGGGCGGCCACCTGGCGCTCGTCACGCCCGGCGACGGCGCCTGCCTGGACCCGGTGGGGCGCTGACCTGCCCCGGTTCCCGCACATGGAGCGGCCGCGGACCGGGGGACGAAACCTCCCCGGTCCGCGGCCCGTTCAGTGGCCGGCCGGCCTCAGCAGTAGAGGTTCGAGCCGGTGGGTACGCCGAGGATCTGGGTGAACTGCTGGTACTTGGTGACACGGCTCTGGACCTGCGCCGGGTTCTTGCCGTCGCATTCGAGGGAGCCGTTGATCGAGCGGATCGTGTGCCCGAAACCGGCCTGGTTGACCATGGCGTTGTGCCCGGTCATCGTGCCGGGACCGTTCTGCGTGTTCCAGTACCACAGGCCCGTCTTCCAGGCCACGGGCGCTTCGTTCTGGACCCGCCACGGGTTGTTGAGCAGGTCGATGCCGAGCGCGTCACCGGCGGCCTTGTAGTTGAAGTTCCAGCTCAGCTGGATGGGGCCGCGCCCGTAGTAGGCGGCCTGGCCGGCCGGGCAGCCGTACGGCCGGCTCGCGTCGCAGTAGTGGGGGTAGTTGGCCTGGTTCTGCTCCACGACGTGGACCAGACCGCCGGTCTCGTGACTGACGTTGGCGAGGAAGGCCGCGGCCTCCTGCTTCTTCACCGTGTCGCTGCCGGTGGTGGCGAAGCCGGGATAGGCGCTCAGGGCGGCGGTGAGACCGCTGTAGGTGTAGAAGGAATTGCGGTTCGGGAACATCTGGTTGAACTGCGACTCGCTGACCACGAAGCCGGAGGGCGACGGGGTGCCGCCACCCCCGCAGCTGTGCGGGTTCCAGTACCAGGTGCTGATCGTCGGGTCGTAGCCCGGGTTGTCGTGCTCCGCGATGTAGTACGCGCCGTTGTACCTGACAACGTTGCCAGCCGTGTACCAGGCGCCCTGCTGCCAGTTCGGCGCGGTGTCGCAGACGGTCGCGGCGGGGGCCGCCGACGCGGAGGGCGCCAGCGTCGCGGCGAGGCCGGTGGCCATGAGGAGACTCGCCAGCAGGGCTGCGAGGCGTGTTCTCAGCACTCGATCACTCCTTCGGTGCGCAACGGCCCGGCCGCGGGCGGCACTTGGCTGCCGGCGGTGGCCGTGGTGGGGGGCTGCCCACACCTAAGCGCGATGTCATGATCGAGTCAAGGTATAGACCAATGCGAAGTGGGCGGCATGGCGCGGCGGCGGCGTACGGGCGCCGCCGCCGGAGCGCGGTGGCCTGATCGCGTACGCTCGGCGGATGGCGAAGTATTTTGACGTGCATCCCGACAATCCCCAGCGGCGCACCATCAGCACGGTGGCCGACAGCATCCGCTCGGGGGCGCTCGTCGCCTACCCGACGGACTCCTGTTACGCCCTGGGATGCCAGCTCGGCAACCGGGAGGGCCTCAGCCGGATCCGGTCGATCCGCAACCTCGACGACCGTCACCACTTCACCCTGGTCTGCCAGGACTTCGCCCAGCTGGGCCAGTTCGTGCACATCGACAACGACGTGTTCCGCGCGATCAAGGCGTCGACCCCCGGCAGCTACACCTTCATCCTCCCGGCGACGAAGGAGGTGCCCCGCCAGCTGCTGCACCAGAAGAAGAAGACCGTCGGCGTACGGATCCCCGGCCATGCCGTCACCCAGGCCCTGCTCGCCGACCTCGGTGAGCCGCTGCTCTCCAGCACCCTGCTCCTGCCGGACGAGGAGGAGCCGCTGACGCAGGGCTGGGAGATCAAGGAACGGCTCGACCACGTGGTGGACGCCGTGGTCGACTCGGGCGACTGCGGCACCGAGCCGACCACGGTCATCGACTTCTCCAGCGGCGAGGCCGAGATCGTCCGCCGGGGAGCCGGCGACCCCTCACGCTTCGAGTGAACGGCGGGGGGGGCGCGCCGCGGCCCCCCCCCCCCCCCAGCGCGACGCCCCCCAGACCGGGGATAGATTAAACAAAAACCAGCCCCCCCCACAAATAAAAAAAGCGAATG
>NZ_JBSGYQ010000069.1:7650-37211 GCF_053610585.1 Streptomyces sp. NPDC054887
TTTATATAAATTTTTTCTTTGGTGGGTTGGTTCTTTTTTTTATTGTTTTAGGGGTCGGGGGGGGCGCGGGCGCCCGATCTCTGTTTTTTTTTGGGGGGGGGGGGCCGGGGGGGGCCCCGCCCCCGCCGTCAGCGCGACGCGCCGAAGACCTGCGTCCACCAGGGGCCGCCCGGCCCGTCGTACTTCCCCACGCCGATCTCCTTGAAGGAGCAGTTCAGTATGTTGGCGCGGTGGCCGGAACTGTTCATCCAGGACTCCATCACCTCGGCGGGCGTCCGCTGGCCCATGGCGATGTTCTCGCCGTACGTGCTCCACGCGTAGCCGGCGGCCGTGACGCGCTCGCCGGGGCCTTCGCCGTCGGGGTTGGTGTGGTCGAAGTAGTCACGGGCGGCCATGTCGGCGGAGTGGCGCTGGGCCGCCGTGTCCAGGCGGCTGTTCCCGCTGACCGGACCGCAGCCGTTCTCGCCGCGCTCCGCGTTGACCAGGGCGGTGACCTGCTGGGCGAACGACGACGAGGCGGGCGCCGCCTGGACGGTGGCGCTGGGCTTCGGCGCCGCGGGGCGCGGGGTCGTCTTCGCGGCGGTACGGGTCGGAGTCGGCCGGGGGGTCGCCTTCGGCTTCTCTTGGCCTTCTTGGCCGGTGAGGCCGAGGCGGACGGGGAGGCGGAGCGCGAGGTGGGCGCCGCCGACGTGGGCGCGGCCGGCGGCTTCGAGGTGGTCAGGGGCGGCAGGGCCGCCCCGGCAGCCGCCTGCGAACGGGTCGCCTCGCTCCCCTCCCCCGGGTTCAGCAGCGTCAGCGCGGTGTAGGCCCCGCCCCCCACCAGGAGTACGGCGGCCGAGGCCGCGACCGCGCGGCGGCGGCGCATCCGCCGGCTGTGCCGCTCCTGTCGGCGTCCGGCGGACACCAGGGGGGCGGCCGCGTCACCCGGGAACGACGCGTCACCGTGTGCGGCGGCGAGGCCGACGCCGTGGTGCTCGCCCGAGAGGACCGCACCGGCCAGCGCGGCGCCCACCGGAATCAGCCCCAGGCCGACGAGGAGCTTCTCCGCCGGCACCAGTTCGGCGCCGTACCCGGAGCAGATCGTGCAGTCGCGGGCGTGCCGCGCCAGCCGTTTGCGCCACAGCGTGGACGGCGCACCGTCCCACGCGGCCAGGGCGTCTTCCAGCAGGACGCACCGCGGCGCCGCCGCCAGGGCGCGTACGACCACGCGCGCGGTCTCCAGCTGCGCCTTCATCCGCTGCACCCGCACCGCCGTGTGCTGCGGCGAGAGTTCCATCGCGGCGGCCACCTCGGCCCTGGTCAGTTCACCGGCCGCTTCCAGCCACCACAGCGACAGCAGGGCCCTGTCGTCCGCGTCGAGCCAGCGGGTCGCCTCCGCGACCTCCCTGCGCTGCCCCGAGAGCCCCATGCGCACGATCGTCAGGTCGACGAAGTCCGCGCCGGGATCGGCCACGTCGTGGGCCTCCTCCAGCTCGCCGCCGGCCCGGTCCGCGCGACGGGCCTGCCAGCGGTCGCGTATCTGGTTCATCGTGATGGCCACCAGCCAGGACCGGAAGCTCTCCGGATCGCGCAGCGAGCCCAGGCCGGCCAGCGCGCGGATCAGCGTCTCCTGCACCACGTCGTCGACATCGGCGTGCCCGCTCAGCGCCCGGCCCGCGATGTTGTAGACGAGCGGCAGGTACGCGGTGATCAGCTCGTCCTGCGCCCGCTGGTCGCCGCCCTGCGCCGCCCGGACCGTCGCGGCTTCGCGTTCGCTGCCCACACTCGGCTCACTTCCTCGGGCTGCGCCCGCTGCTCGTCTGTTCTGTCCGACACCTGGGAGACCGGGCCGCCGGCAGCGGATAACAGAAAAGCAGACGCGAACCGTGGGGCGTCACCGGGCCCGCCCCTCGCCCGGGGGCGGGGAGGCGGGCCCGGCCTGCGGTCAGTCGTCGACGGCGTCCATGACCCGGCCGAGGTCCACGAACTTGAAGCCGGTCGCCTCGCGCTCCTCGGGGTCGGCCGGGGTGTCGTGGCCGTCCTGTACGACGAGCAGGCCCCGCGGGTACCTGGCGCCCAGGGGCGCGTTGAGGACCGCGGCCCCGTCGCACTCCTCGGAGCCGTCGAAGGTCCGTCCGGCGGTGACGCGGAAGCCGCCCTCGTACTCGTTGTCGTCCTCCAGCTCCCGGTCGTACAGGGCGAAGGTGTCGTCACCCTGGCTGGAGGCGAGCAGGTACCCGTCGCCGTCGGACTCGGTGAGCAGCGTCAGTCCCTCGACGTCGGCCGCGAGACGCGAACCGCCGAAGCCGGGGTCCGCGCCGGGGGCGCACTCCTCGGTCTCCTCGTCGTACACGCCCGGGACGCCGTACTCACGTACCTTGTCGACGAGCTGCGGCGTCCCGGTCAGGTCGGCGCGCACGCGCCAGATCCCGACGTCCTCCTGGCCCGCGTAGAGCATGCCGTTGGCCGGGTCCACCACCATGCCCTCCACCTGGGGCAGCTCGCCCGGTTCGGCGCACGGCGTCCAGGAGGCGCCGTCGGGAAGGCGGAACGCGGACGGCAGGGTGAGGGTGCGGACCTTGCGGTAGGTGACCGTGCCGCCGGGGGTGGCGACGAGTTCCAGCAGGGCGACCTCGGTGCGGTTGCGGCGGCTGACCAGGGCGTACGAACGGCCGCTCGCCGCGTCCGTCCAGGCCGTCAGGCCGTACGCCGTCTGCTGGTCGTTCACCTCGTCCTGCCCTGCCGAGAAGACGCGGGGCGCGGCGGGGTCGGTGACGTCGACGAGCGGCCCGCCCGGACGGTTGCGGTCGATGCGGTACGTCCGCAGCCGGTCGTGGCCGCGGTCGCTGGTCACGGCCAGGTCGGCGCGGCCGGCGGGCAGCCGCAGGCCGTGGACCAGGTCGACGTTGTTGAACCGGCCCGGCGCGTCGTCGGGGCCGGGCGCGGCGGGCGCCGGTATCGACTGCACCTGGCGGGCGTCGAGGTCGTACACCCGCAGGCCGCCCTCCTTGGCGGTGGCGATCACCAGGCTGCTGTCGGGGTCCGCGGCATTGCGCCAGATCGCCGGGTCGTCCGCGTTGGCGTTGCCGCCCGCCTCGTCGTCGTACAGCGTGGGCGTCTCCGCGCGGGCGGTCACGGCGGGCAGCGGCTCGGCGGCGCGCGTGCCGGCGCGGGCGGGGGCGAGTGCGGCGATCAGCACCAGCGCCGTGCCCCCTACCAGGGCCGCCGTGCGGGCGGGACGGTTCGTGGTCACGAAGGTTTCCCTACTGTCGGGTACATGACGATTGCGGCGCGAGTATCCCGTCGCGGGGTGACCAGCGGCCATACGGCATGCGGTACGGGCGTGTGCGGGCCCTTAACTCACCACGCCGCCGAAGCCGGAGCGGCGCCCCCGGCCCGTCGACCCGTCGGCGTCGGCGCGTCGGCTCGTCGCGGCGAGCGACCGGCCCTGAACTGGTAGATCTGTGCGAGCGATATGCACCCTCTTCACATGGGAGACGGCGTTTTGTCAGAAGCCCCGGCCCTTCCTCCGCGCCCGGCCCGCCGCGCGGAACCCCTGCAACGACTGCTGTTCGGCGGCGTGTACGGAACAGTGCTCGCCAGTGCGCTGGCCGCCGCTCTGGAGAACGACAGCGGTCCGCCCAATCCGGGGTACGACGCCGTGTGGATCCTCGTCGCGGGCCTGGCCGCCGCCGCCTCGCACGGCTACGCCCACGCCCTCGCCCACCGGGTGGCCCAGGACGCGGCCGTGACCAGCACGCTGCGGTCCGTCCTGGCCGAGTGGCCGCTGATGGTCGCCGTACTCCCCACCGTCGCGGCGCTCCTCAGCTCGCACGCGGGCTGGTGGAGCGAGAGTTCCGCCCTCGCGGCGGCCCTGGTGGTCAACACCGTGGCGCTCTTCGGATGGGGCCTGTGGGCCACCCGCGTGGCCGGCCGCGGCTGGGCGGCCGCGTGCCGCGCGGGCTGTGTCGACATGCTGTTCGGCCTGTTCATCATCGCGGCGAACACGCTGAGCAAGTGACGCGGCCGGCCGCGGGGAAGGGCCCGGGCCGGTGCGTTGATGAACGCCGCGTTGCACGGATGTGGCAGGACATTCGCCATGTGAGACGCATCCTGGAGAACCGTTGACCTGGCCGGTTTTCGCTGCCAGCCTCAGGGGTGTGAACCAGTCCGAGAACCTCGCCGCGCGCCTGCACGTCGATCTGCGACGTCATGCCAGCGCCATCTGTGCCGCCGGTCGCTAGAACCGTCGGCGCACGCCGTTTCTCCTGACGCGTTTCCACGGTTCGCAGCCGGCACGCCACCGCGGCGGGCGGCGCTCCCACCCGCCTGACCTGCTCGAAGCAGCGATCCATGGCGTGAGTTCCCCACCCTCCCCGGCGGGCCGCTTTCCGCACCGGTGATCCGCCGAGTGTTCCTCCGCGTGCTTCCACGCGGATTCCGCCTGCTTCCGGCGTGCCTTCCGCGTGCTCTCGCTCGCCGCGGTACTCCCCGCACGCCCAGGAATTCCCCATGCCCAGGAGCCTGTCTTGACATCAATTCTCGCCATCTCGGGAAGCCCGTCCGCCGACTCGCGGACCGCCCTCGTGGTGGACCGCGCCGTGCGACAACTGGCACTCGACGGCCACCGCACCAGCCATCTCGCCCTGCGTGACCTGCCCGCGGCCGATCTCCTGGCCGGCCGCACCTCCGGTACGCCGCTGCGCGCGGCGGTGGACGCGGTGGCGGCCGCCGACGGGCTCGTCGTCGCCACGCCGGTCTACAAGGCGTCGTACACCGGCCTGCTGAAGGCGTTCCTCGATCTGCTGCCGCAGTCCGGGCTGGCCGGCAAGACGGTGCTGCCGCTGGCGACCGGAGGCAGCCTCGCCCACATGCTCACCATCGACTACGCCCTGCGCCCCGTGCTCTCCGCGCTGGGAGCCCGGCACGTCGTCACGGGCTGCTTCCTGCTCGACAGCTCCGTCGAGCGCCTGGGACAGGGCGCGGTCCGGCTCGAACCCGGTACCGAGATCCGCCTGCTCCAGGCCGTGGACGGCTTCACCGACGCCCTCGCGGCCGGAACGCCCCTCGCGGCAGCCGCTTCGTAAGGCGCACCGACGCGCCCCGCACTTCAGCCACCAGCCCCTTCACGAACGAAACCCGGACAAGGACCTTCCATGACCACGTCGACCACTTCCTCCCGACGACAGTTCCTCACTCTGCTCGGTCTCTCGGCGGTGGCGGTCGGCTGCGGCACGACCGCGAACGCCGGATCCGCGGGCAGGAGCGGGGGGACGAGAACCCTCCGGTACCAGGGGTGGGCCGGTCAGGTCACCCTGCCCGAACTCGCCGAGGACCTCGGCTACTTCGACGACGTGAAACTGAAGTGGGTCGGCAACACGATCAGCGGCCCGCAGGACATCCAGAGCGCCGCCACGGGCCAGACCGACTTCGGCGGGGCGTTCAACGGCGCGGTCGTCAAACTGGCCGCCAACAACGCCCCCGTCAAAGCCGTCATCAGCTACTACGGCTCCGACAAGAACGCGTACAGCGGCTACTACGTACTGGAGAACAGCCCCATCCGCTCGGCCCGCGACCTGATCGGCCAGAAGGTCGGGATGAACACTCTCGGGGCGCACTCCGAGGCGATGCTCGACATCTACCTGGAGCGCGCCGGCCTGTCGCGGGCCGAGGCCGACACGGTGGAACCGCTGGTGGTGCCGCCGGTCAACACCGAGCAGTCGCTGCGGCAGAAGCAGATCGAGGTGGCCGTGCTCGGCGGCATCCTGCGGGACAAGGCCCTGTCCGCCGGGGGGATCCGCCCGCTGTTCACCGACCACCAGCTCCTCGGGTCCTTCAGCGCCGGCACCTACGTCATGACGGACCGCTTCCTGAAGCGGAACCCCGACACCGCGCGGACCTTCGTCACCGGTGTCGGCAAGGCCATCGAGTGGTCCCGCTCCACCCCGCGCGAGGAGGTGGTGGCCCGTATGACGGACATCGTCGGCAGGCGGGGACGCAACGAGGACACGGCGGCCCTGCGGTACTGGAAGTCGTACGGCGTCGCGGGGACGGCCGGGCGGATCAAGGGCAAGGAACTCCAGCTCTGGACCGACTGGCTGACGAAGCGCGGAGACATCAAGAAGGGCCAGGTCACGCTCTCCGACCTCTACACCAATGACTTCAACGCCAACAGCGGGAGCTGATCCCATGCCCGAATCCACCACACCGAAGATCGTGTTCGAGCGGGTCGGGAAGACCTTCCCGGTCAGGGGCCGGCCGGGACGGGCACGGGGAGCGCGGCCGGCCGCCGGGCTCACCGCGCTCGACGGCATCGACCTGGAGATAGCGGCCGGCGAGTTCGTCGTCGTCGTGGGACCCAGCGGCTGCGGCAAGTCGACGCTGCTGGACCTGCTGGGCGGGCTCACCCCGCCCAGCTCCGGACGCATCCTGCTGGACGGCGTGCCCGTCACCGGGGCCGGTCTGGACCGCGGCATCGTGTTCCAGCAGTACGCACTGCTGCCGTGGCGCACGGCGTGCGGCAACGTGGAGTTCGGCCTGGAGGCGACCGGTGTTCCGCGTCGTGAACGTGCGGAGCGGGCCCGCGAGTACCTCGACCTGGTCGGCCTCACCGGGTTCGAGGACCGCCACCCGCACGAGTTGTCGGGCGGGATGCGGCAGCGGGTGGCGATCGCCCGGAGCCTCGCGTACGACCCCGAAGTGCTCCTGATGGACGAGCCGTTCGCGGCCCTGGACGCCCAGACGAGGGAGTCGATGCAGGACGAACTGCTGCGCATATGGGAGCGCACGGGGAAGACCGTCGTCTTCATCACGCACGGCATCGAGGAAGCGGTCTATCTGGGCCGGCGGGTCGCCGTCATGACCTCACGGCCCGGACGGATCAAGGAGGTCGTGCCGATCTCCTTCGCGTCGCGCACCGCCACGGACGACCTGAGGTCGAGCCCGGAGTTCGCCCGGTACCGGCACGAGATCTGGTCGCTGCTGCACGACGAGGTGGCCAGGGCCCAGCAGTTGGAGAAGGAGGAGGTCGCCGTATGAGCGCCGTGACCAGCGCCGGGGCAGGCCCCAGCACCAGCACCACCGGCCGCGCTGTCGTCCCCGGGGACGGGACCGCCCCCGGGCCGCCGGTGGGCGCGGCGCCCGAGGCCCTGCCCGGGCCCCGGTCCGTGCCGCCTGCCGTGAAGCCCGTGCGGGGCGCGCCCCGGTCGCGTGCCTTCGCGGCCCGGGTCCGCGGCGGGGCCCGCCGGCTGCCGTACCTGCTACTGAAGGGAGCGACCAAGTCCGTGGCCGTCGCCGGTCTGCTGCTCCTGTGGGAGACGGCGCCACGGCTCGGCCTGGTCGACCGGACGTTCCTGCCGCCGTTCAGCGAGGTCGCCGGCGCCTGGTGGCAGCTCGCGGCCGACGGTCAGCTCGCCGACAACGCCCGCGCCAGCCTCACCCGGTCGTTCACCGGGTTCGGTCTCGCGGTCGCCGTCGCCGTGCCGCTCGGCCTACTGATCGGCTGGTACCGCCCGGTCGCGGACCTGCTCGGACCGCTGCTGGAGGTCTTCCGCAACACCGCCGCCCTGGCGCTGCTCCCGGTGTTCGTGCTGCTGCTGGGCATCGGTGAGACCTCGAAGATCTCCATCGTGGTGTACGCCTGCACCTGGCCGATTCTGCTCAACACCATCAGTGCCGTACGCAGTGTCGACCCGACTCTGCTGCGGCTGGCCAGGTCGATGGACCTGTCCGCGCCCCGGCTGTTCCAGAAGGTGATCCTGCCGGCCTCGGTGCCGGTGATGTTCACCGGCATCCGGCTGGCCGGGGCGGTCTCCATCCTGGTGCTGGTGGCGGCCGAGATGATCGGCGCCAAGGCGGGGCTCGGCTACCTCATCAACGCCTCGCAGTACAACTTCGCGATCCCGCAGATGTACGCGGGCATCATCACGATCTCCGCCATCGGGGTGTTCTTCAACCAGCTCCTGGTGGCCGTGGAACGCCGGCTCAGCTCCTGGCGGGTCCCATCGGCCGGCTGACCGCCCGCGCTCCGCGTCCCCGCCCGTCCCGCACGCCCGTTCTTCCCGCTCTTCCCCGCTCGCCCTGCCGTGAGGAAACGCCCATGTCCGCACCCCGTGCACGCCAACTGCACCTCAACGCCTTCCTGATGAACGCCGGCCACCACGACGCCGCCTGGCGTCATCCCCGTACCCAGCCCGAACGCGTCACCGATCTGCGCTACTTCCAGGACCTCGCGCGGACCGCCGAGCGCGGCCTGCTCGACTCGGTCTTCTTCGCCGACGGGCTCGCGCTGTGGGGGAAGGTGCGCCACAACGCCCTCGGTGGTTTCGAACCCCTCACCCTGCTGTCCGCCCTTGCGGCGGTCACCGAGCGCATCGGTCTGATCGCCACCGTCTCGACGACGTTCAACGAACCGTTCCACACCGCCCGGAAGTTCGCGTCCCTCGACCACCTCAGCGGCGGCCGGGCCGGCTGGAACATCGTCACCTCCGGCACCGTGAACGAGGCCCGCAACTTCGGGCGGGAGGAGCACCTGGAACACGGCCTGCGCTACGCGCGCGCCCAGGAGTTCGTCGAGGTGGCCACCAAGCTGTGGGACAGCTGGGAGGACGACGCGATCCTCCTCGACCGTGAGCGGGGGGTGTACGCCGACACCGACAAGGTCCGCGAGATCGGGCACCGGGGCGAGCACTTCGGCGTACAGGGGCCGCTGAACGTGCCCCGCAGTCCGCAGGGCTACCCGCTGCTGGTGCAGGCCGGCTCGTCCGAGGACGGCAAGGAGTTCGCCGCCCGGTACGCGGAGGCGGTGTTCACCGCCCAGCAGACGCCGGCCGACGGCCAGTCGTTCTACAAGGACCTCAAGTCCCGGCTGGCGCGCCACGGCCGGGCACCGGACGACGTCAGGATCCTCCCCGGCATCTGCCCCGTCATCGGGTCGACGGAGGCCGAGGCACGCGCGCTGGAGAAGGAGCTCACCGACCTCCAGGTGCCGGAGTACGGGCTCGCCCAGCTGTCCGGGATGCTCGGCACCGACCTGACCGGTCTGCCGCTGGACGGTCCGCTGCCGGAGCTTCCCGAAGAACGTGACATCAACGGCAACAAGAGCCGTTTCACCCTCGTCGCCGAACTGGCCCGCCGCGACGGTCTGACGCTGCGCGAGCTCATCGCGCGGCTCGGCGGCGGACGCGGCCACCGCGTCTTCGCCGGCACCCCGGAGCAGGTCGCCGACGAACTGGAGGAGTGGTTCACGCAGGGCGCCGCCGACGGCTTCAACATCATGGCGCCCCACCTCCCGGGCGGGCTGGAGGACTTCGTCGACCACGTCGTGCCCGTCCTCCAGCGCCGCGGCCTCTTCCGCACGGAGTACACCGGCCGCACCCTGCGCGAGCACTACGGCCTGCCCCGCCCCGCCAACCGGCTGGCCGCCCGGGCCGCCGGCGCACCGCAAGAGCACCCCGTCCCCGCTCATTCCTGAAAGGACACCTCCCATGGCCAGCAACACGACCGGCTTCGACATCCGCCGGATCGGCGGACGCATCGGCGCCGAGATCCTCGGTGTGGACGCCTCCGGCGATCTCGACCCCGTCGTCGTGGGCGAGATCAACGCCGCGCTCCTCGAACACAAGGCGCTCGTCTTCCGCGACCAGCGCCTGGACGACGCGGCGCAGCTGCGCTTCGCGTCCCTCTTCGGCGAACTCACCGCCGCCCACCCCACCGTCCCGTCCGTCGAGGGACAGCCCGGCGTCCTGCCCGTCGACGGCGACGAGGGCGTCCGCGCCAACCACTGGCACACCGACGTGACCTTCGTACGTACACCGCCCAAGATCTCCACGCTGCGCGGCATCGTGGTGCCGCCCTACGGGGGCAACACGCTCATCGCCGACTCGGCCGCCGCGTACCGGGATCTGCCCGAGCCGCTGCGCGAGCTCGCCGACAAGCTGTGGGCGGTGCACACGAACGCCTACGACTACGCCGCGCCGAGGACCGAGAAGGCCGCCGAGCACCGCAGGCAGTTCGTCTCGCGCACGTACCGCACCGCCCACCCGGTCGTCCGCGTGCACCCCGAGACTGGTGAGCGGGGGCTGTTCATCGGCGGCTTCGCGCAGAGCATCGTCGGTCTCGGGCCGTCCGACTCCCGTGACCTGCTGCGCCTGTTCCAGTCGTACGTCACCCGCCCGGAGAACATCGTGCGGGTGGTGTGGGCGCCGGGGGACCTGGTCCTGTTCGACAACCGGGTCACCCAGCACTACGCGCCGGACGACTACGCGGACCTGCCGCGCCTGCTGCACCGGGTGACCGTCGCCGGTGACGTGCCCGTCGGCGTCGACGGCACGCGCAGCCATGTCGTCGAGGGCGACGAGGCCCCGCACTACACGCCCGCCGCGGCCTGACCCGGGGCCGGTGCGGCGCCCGTGATCCGGGCCCGCACCGGCCGCTTCCGGGGGCGTGATGGGATGACCGCATGAGCGAGTCGTCCCTGCGTGACCGTGTCGAGCGGTTCTACGCCACCGTGCCCCTGCTGTTCGCCGAAGCCGAGGAGTTCGGTCCGCTGCGCCTCTTCGTACGGAGGGAGCCGGGCGCGCCGTACTACGGGGGCCCCTCCCACGCCCGCCCCGTCGCGGGCGGGGCTGCCGTGACGCCCGCCGATGTCGTCCGGGTCCGTGCCCGCCAGCGTGAACTGGGCGTGCCCGAGTCCTTCGAGTGGCTCGCCGAGGTGACGCCCTCCCTTCGGTCCGTGCTCGGGGCGGCCGGCCTCCCGGTGGCGCGGCGCCCGCTCATGGTTCTTGACCCGGGCTGTCCGCTGCCGTCGCCGTCCCTGCCCCGGGGCGTCACGCTGCGCGCCGTCGGCGCCGACGACCCCGCCCTGCCCGCCGTACTCGCCCTGCCCCGGGTGGCCTTCGCCGCCGAGGGCACCGCGGTCGGCGCGGCGGGCCGCGCGGAGCTGGCGGCGGCAGCCGCGGAACTGACCGCGGACGGCACGGTCGCCACGGTCCGCCCCTCGCTGTACGCCGGGCACAAGGCACTCGTCGCCGCCTTCGCCCCCGACGGCACGCCGCTGGCCGCCGGCCACTACCACCCGGCGGGCGGCGCCACCGAGATAGGCGGCATCGGCACCCTCCCCGCCGCCCGCCGCCAGGGGTTGGGCGCGGCCGTCATGACGGCGCTGGCCGCCCACGCCAGGGCCCACGGCGTGCACACCGTCTTCCTCGCCTACGCGGAGGAGGCCGTCGCCCGCATCTACGCCCGTCTGGGCTTCCGGCCTGCCGGCATCACCCTGCTGATCGCCAACCAGCCCGCCCGGGGGCAGTAGGCCGACGGACCGCCGGGACCGCGGACCGCACCCCGCCCGGCGCGGCGCCGTGCTCCGGCGGGACGCCCGGTCAGAGTTCGGCCGCCGGCGCGTCGGCCCGCCCGGGTGCGGCGGCCGGGCGGCCGGTCCTGGCGTGCGTGACGCGGAGCTTGGACTGGCCGTGCGGCAGCCGCTCCCAGTCGTCCATGAAGCGGGCGTCGAGACCGTACTTCGCCGCCATCCGGACCAGCGTCTGCGTACGGTAGTAGAAGTCCTCGCGCAGTACGTGGTGTTCGGCCCCCTCGGTGCGGTCGAAGGTGAAGTCGAAGAAGCCGCCGGGCGCCAGCACCCGCCCGACGTGCGCCAGGCACTCCTCGACGACCTGCGGCGGGGAGTGCGAGAAGACGCTGTGGGCGTGCACCACCGTGAACCAGCCGTCGGGAAGGAACTCCAGCCGCAGGTCCTCGACGGGCGTCAGGTACGGGAGCTTCGCCTGGAGCCCGTACGTGGTCAGGGTCTTCTTGGCCTCGACGAGGATGTCCGGGGAGATGTCGATCCCGTAGTAGTGGCCGGGCTCCAGGTGCTCGATGAACCGCCAGCCGGCGCGCAGGTTGCCGCAGCCGATCTCCAGCATCCGGTCCTGCGGCTTCAGCCCGTGCCCCACCAGGTAGTCGTACTGCATCCGCCCGATGGCCAGCCAGCGGTCGTGCGAGGGCCCGCCGCCGACGGCGGCCTCGGGGCTGCGTGCCGTGTCGGACGCCATCACCGCCCGGTAGTACGCGACATGGTCGCCCCGGTGCCGCAGCCGCAGCAGGCCGTCCCGCCCGGCCCGGCGCAAGTGGGGGACCACGCGCTCCGGATGCCGGAACGCGTACCGCACCTGGTGGGCGAGACGCGAGCGGTTCGCCGACAGACGCGACGCGGGTATCCGGTTCATGACGGCCTCCGTGCTTCGACGGTCCTGCCCCCCGTCGCATGCTAACCACGGGCGCCGTACCGCGCCGCCTCACTCGTTAGGGAGCACGGCTGCGCCGAGTGCCTGCCCCCGCGTGGTGGCCCAGGTGGGACGGGCCGCAGCGTGAGGGGGACAGGGCCGGGGAGCCGTCACCCGCCGTACGCCCGAGCGAGGCCACCACATGTACGAGACACGCTTCGTCACCGGCACGCCGGTCCGGCTGCCGCTCATGGGGCGCGAGCGCCGCTACACCTGGGGTGCGCCCACGCGGCCGCTCCCCCTCCTCGCCGTCGCCGCCGCCTTCGCCCTCGTCCACCTCGCGCTGGTCGCCCCCGGGCTCGGACTCGGCTGGGACGAGACCGTGTACGTCAGTCAGGTGAGCCCGCAGGCGCCGGCTGCGTTCTTCAGCGCCCCCCGGGCCCGGGGCATCACGTACCTCGTGGCGCCGGTCGCCGCGCTGACCGCCGACGTCGGGGTGCTGCGCCTGTACCTGGCCGTCCTGGCCGGAGCGGGCCTGTTCCTCGCCCTGTGGGTGTGGCGGCGGCTGCTGCCCACTGCAGTGCTCGCGGTCGCCGGGGCGCTGTTCGCGAGTCTGTGGGTGACGCTGTTCTACGCGTCCCAGGCGATGCCCAACCTCTGGGTGGCCTACGGGGCGCTCGCCGCCGCCGGGTGTTTCCTGCGGGCCGTGCGGGACTCCGGCGACCGCGCGGCGCCGGCCGGCATGGCCGCGGGGGTGGCGTTCGCCGCGCTGATGCGGCCGACCGACGGGGTGTGGCTGGCCGCTGCGCTCGTCGTGGCGGCCCTGGTGACGCCGCGGGCGCGCCGCAGGGGCCTGCTGGTCGTGCTGGCGGCGGGGGGCGTGGCCCTCGGCTGCGCCGAGTGGGTGGCCGAGGCGTACCTCCATTACGGCGGCCTCACGGCACGGCTGCGCCGGGCGAGCGAGATCCAGGGGCATCTGGGCTGGTACTTCGCCGTCGACGACCACGTGCGCGCCCTGGGCGGCCGGGCGCTGTGCCGGCCCTGCGACGTGCCCTGGCGCAATCCTCCGTCCGCCGTCTGGTTCCTCGCGCTGCCGCTGTTCGTCGCGGGCGGCGTGCACGCCGCCGTCCGCGAGGGGCGCCGGGGGCCGGTCGTCCTGGCCACGTGGGTGGGCGCGGCGCTCGCGGCGCCGTACCTGTTCACCGTCGGGTACGCGGCGCCGCGCTTCCTGCTCCCGGCGTACGCGCTGCTGGCCCTGCCGGTGGCGCAGTGCCTCGTCCGGGCCTGCGGCCCCCGGGCGCGGTGGCGGCGTACCGCGACGGCCCTGGTCGCCGTGGCACTGGTCGCCCATCTGGCGGTCCAGTACGCCGTCGTCGACTCGGTGGCGGACCGGGTACGGCGCGACACCGGCGACCTGACCCGGATCGCGGCGCGGCTGCGGGCCGAGGGGGTGCGTCCGCCGTGCGTGATCAGCGGCGAGGAGGCGGTCCGGGTGGCGTACCGCACCGGGTGCGCGTCCCGCCAGCCCGGGGGGCACGACGGGAGCACCACCCCGACGGCGCTCGCCGCCACGGCGCTGCGCCGGCCCGTCGCGGTGCTGGTCTCGGACGGCGGACGTCCCCCGGCTTACGCCCGGGGGTGGCGCCCGTACCCGCTGCCCGACCTGGGCCGCCGGACCGGTCTGCGCGCGTACGTGTCGGGCACCGGGCCGGCACAGCCGCAGCCGCGTCCGGTCGGCGTCACGCGCGACACGTGGCCCGTCCCGGTGGTGCCGGGGCCGCGTCCCTGAGCGCGGGCCGTCGCGCACGGAGGCGCGCGGGGGTGCGGTACACATCCATTGCCGGGTCCCGGCCGTTGTACGAGCGACCGGATTTCCACCTGGCCGCCCCCCGTGGGCGTTTGGAGCACGTACTTTGACAACCGACATCCAGGCCGTTCTGCGCGCCGCGGGAGTGGCGGTCACCGCCGGAGCCGTCCTGACGGCCGGGCCGTTCGCCGCCGCGGCGCAGGCCGACACGCTCAAGCCGCCCACGATCGCCGCCCGGGGCGGCTTCGTGATGAACGACGCCACGGGCAGGACGCTGTTCGCCAAGGCCGCCGACAAGCGTCTGCCCACCGGGTCCACCGCCAAGATCATGACGGCCCGGGTGGTGCTCGCCCAGCGGAACCTCGACCTCGATTCCAAGGTCACCGTGCAGAAGGCGTACAGCGACTACATCGTCGCGAAGACCGCCTCTTCGGCACGTCTGATCGTCGGCGACAGGGTCACCGTGCGCCAGTTGCTGTACGCCCTCATGCTGCCGTCCGGATGCGACGCGGCGTACGCGCTGGCCGACCGGTTCGGCACCGGGCCGACGCGGGCGAAACGGGTGCAGTCGTTCATCGGGAGGATGAACTCGACCGCCAGGTCCCTCGGCATGCGCAACACGCACTTCGACTCCTTCGACGGCATCGGGAACAAGGCGAACTACTCGACGCCGCGCGACCTGACGAAACTCGCCGCCAACGCGATGAAGTACCCGCTGTTCCGCACCGTGGTGAAGACGAAGTCGACCAGGCAGAAGGTCACCACACGGAACAACGGCTACCGCTACATGTCCTGGACCAACACCAATCCCCTCCTGGGCACCTACGCGGGCGCCCTCGGCATCAAGACCGGTTCCGGCCCGCAGGCCAAGTACTGCCTGGTCTATGCCGCCAAGCGGGGCGGCAGGACGGTCATCGGCACCGTCCTCGCCTCCTCCTCGCAGGCCGGCCGGGCGGCGGACGCGAAGAAGACGATGGACTACGGCTTCAAGAGGTAGCCCGCGAGCCGGACGGCGGGGGGGATGGCCGGTCCGGGCGCCACCTCGGGTCGCGCCTCCGTCGTCCCGTTCCCGGGGACGCTGCGTACCCTGGGAACAGGACGCCGCGCACCGTCTGGAGGGTTCGCCATGGCCCGTGACCACCGCTTCCACCTCGACCGGGACGGACATTCGGTCACCGTCCAGGCCGGGGGGCCCGCCGAGGGCACCGAGCTCCTGGTCGACGGCAAGGTCGTCGCCTACGAGCAGGGGCGTGTCAAGGGCGTCACGATCCTGAGCGCCGAGCTGCCCGAGGAGCCGCCCCGGCCCTTCCGCATCTTCCTGGAGGACATGGGCGGCGAGCTGTTCTGCGCGATGGAGGTGAACGGCTCGCGCATCCTCATGCCGCAGGTGCCCCTGTGGCCCTCGGGCGCGCAGTCGTCGTCGCGGACCTCGCCGGCCGCCCGGCCGCCACGCCCCCTGAGGCGGCTGCGCAGACTGCTGCGACGCCTGTGACCGTACGGCCTCCGCGCCGTCGCGCCCACCGGCGACCCGGTGCGGCGGTTCCCGGCCGCACCGGGTAGCGGCCGGGTGGCCGCCGTGGCGGTCCCCCGGCAGCCGGTCAGACGGCGGCCGGCCGCAGCAGCCCGAGGAGGCCGCGGGCGGCGGGGCTTGTGCCCTCCTCATGCGGCAGCGCGGTGACACTGCTGTACGTCAGCCGCCGGGCGCCGGCCAGCGGCACCGCCCGGAGCCCTGCGGCCTCCGGCTTGCGCGTGAAGTGCTGCGGCACGAGGGCGACGCCCAGCGACTCGCGGACCAGCTCCAGCAGGCTGTGCACGTCGTTGACCTCCAGCGACACCTGCCGCCCGACCCCGGCGGCGGCGAACGCCGCGTCACCGACCCGGCGCGGCCCCCAGTCGGAGTGGAAGTCGATGAACGGCTCGTCGCGCAGCTCGTGCCAGGAGACCTCCCCGGCGTCGCCCAGCGCGTGATCCGGGTGGCAGAGCAGCAGCATCGGCTCGTCCGTGAGCGGCAGCGTCCGTACGGTCCGGGGCGTGTCCCCGCAGTCGATGGCGAAGGCCAGGTCGAGCCGCCCGCTGCCGACCTCCTCGATGAGCTGCGCGGAGCCGGCCTGGCGCAGCCGGATCTCGACCTGCGGGTGGCGCTGGTGGAAGCGCGCGAGCAGTCCGGGCACGTGCACCCCCGCGATGCACTGCTCGGTGCCCACGGTGAGGGTGCCGCGCAGCAGGCCCTGGACCGCCGCCACGGCGTCCTTGGCGGCGCGCGCGGCGGCCAGCGTACGCCGCGCCTCGGCCAGCAGCGCCCGGCCCGCGTCCGTCAGGCCGACCGACCGGGTGGTGCGGGCGAAGAGCGCGGTGCCGAGTTCCCGCTCCAGTTCCCGTACGGAGGCCGAAAGGCCGGACTGGGACACCATGAGCCGCTGGGCGGCGCGGGTGAAGTGGCATTCCTCGGCCACCGCGACGAAGTACTCCAGGTGTCTCAGCTCCATGATTCAGAAGGGTAGCTTCTCAATGCGTTCACATTCTTCTGTTGGACGGGATGACCGGCCGCCGGGCAGGCTGGGGAGGCGCCCGCACTCCGCGCGGCGTTCCCCCGCGCACCGCACTCCTCGGAGGAGACGCACGTGTACTCCGCTCACCCCGGCCGGTACGAGACCATGCCGTACCGCCGTGTCGGCCGCAGCGGCCTGAAGCTGCCGGCCCTCTCGCTCGGCCTGTGGCACAACTTCGGCAGCGACCGCACGCTGGACAGCCGGCGCGAGCTCCTGCGGTGCGCCTTCGATCTGGGGATCACCCACTTCGACCTCGCCAACAACTACGGCCCGCCCCCCGGCGAGGCCGAGACCGTCTTCGGCCGCCTCTTCGCGGAGGACTTCGCGGCGCACCGGGACGAGGTCGTCGTCTCCACGAAGGCCGGCTACCTCATGTGGCCCGGCCCGTACGGCGAATGGGGCTCGCGCAAGTCCCTGCTCGCCTCGCTCGACCAGAGCCTGCGCCGGACGCGGCTCGAATACGTCGACATCTTCTACTCGCACCGCTACGACCCGGACACCCCGCTGGAAGAGACCATGGGCGCGCTCCACTCCGCCGTCCAGCGGGGCAAGGCGCTGTACGCCGGCGTCTCCAACTACCCCGCCGAGCAGACCCGCAGGGCCGCGGCGATCCTGCGGGAGCTCGGCACGCCCCTGCTGATCCACCAGCCCCGGTACTCGATGCTGGACCGCGCCGCGGAGGACGGCCTCCTCGACACGCTGCGCGAGGTGGGCGCCGGCGCCGTCGCGTACTCGCCGCTCGCCCAGGGACTGCTCACCGACCGCTACCTGGACGGCGTCCCGGAGGGCTCCCGGGCCGCGGGCACGAGCCCGTTCCTGACGGCGGACGCGGTGACGGGCCCCCTGGTGGCGCGCCTGCGGTCGCTGAACGAACTCGCCGTCGAACGAGGCCGGTCACTGGCGCAGCTCGCGCTCGCCTGGACGCTGCGCGACCCCACCGTGGCGTCGGCCGTCGTCGGGGCGAGCAGCGCACGGCAACTGCGCGACAGCGTCGAGGCGGTCTCCCGCACGGAGTTCGGCGACGACGAACTGCGGCGCATCGAGAAGATCCTCGCCGAGGAGTGAACCCGCGGCGACCGCGGCTCGTGCCCGGCCGGCCCGGTGACCCGGTCGGCGCGACGTCGTAACGCCCACCGGGTGCGTTCGTTGATCGTCGGGAACGTTCCTGCAACAGAGGTGGGCTCATGAAACTCCGGTCAGCCGCCGCGGCCGCGGCTCTCAATCTCCTGGTGCTCGGCAGCGCCGCGTCCTCGGCGCAGGCCGCGGGCCCCGAACAGGCCGCCCTCGGCGCTTCGGAGGCGCTCACCAAGACCTCGCTGGACCTGGGTTTCTGGGCGGACCGGCAGACCTCGGCCGTGCTCGGCCCCGGTCCGCTCGTCGACGAGCGGACCTCCCGCAACACCACGTCGGCCCTGGGCCTGGACCGGCGGAAGACCGGCTAGGGGCCCCGTCAGCGGGGGCGCTCCTCCGGGGGCAGCCGCACGGCGAGCAGAGCGATGTCGTCGCTGCTCGTTGCCCCCAGGTCGGCGAGCAGTTCGTCGCAGAACGCGTCGAGAGGCTCGCGGGCCAGGGCCGCCGCGTGTTCGCGCAGCCGGTGCAGGCCCCGCTCCAGGCTCTCGCCGCGGCGTTCGACCAGCCCGTCCGTGTAGAGCAGCAGGGTGGAGCGCGGCGGAAGCGAGACGGTGATGTCGGAGCGTCCGTACGAGGGGTCCACGCCCAGGAGCATGCCGTGCCCCCCGTCCAGGTAGCGGCTGTCGCCGTCGTGGCCGACCAGCAGCGGCGGCGGGTGTCCGGTGTTGCAGAACCGCAGCAGCCAGGGGCGCCGGCCGCCCCCTTCCAGGCGGCCGTAGACGCAACTGGCGAGGTGCCCTCCGTAGAGCGTGCCGGCGATGGTGTCGAGGCGGCCCAGGATCTCGCTGGGCGGTTCGCGGCGGTCGCAGGCGAGGGCGCGGAGCATGTTGCGCAGCTGGCTCATGGCGATGGCGGCCGGCACGTCGTGGCCGCTCACGTCCCCGATGATCAGTGCGCCGGCGCCGTCCGGCAGGGTGAAGCAGTCGTACCAGTCCCCGCCCACCTCGGCGGCCGAGGGCGCCGCCACGTAACGTGCGGCCGCGGTGAACGGCGCCGGCTCGGACAGCGGCGGCAGCAGGGAGCGCTGGAGGCGCTCGGCGACGTGCTGGACCGCCGCGTACAGCTGGCTGTTGTCGACGGCCAGCGCGGTGCGGTGGGCCAGGTCCTCCACCAGGTCGACGTCGTCCTCGGTCAGCGGCATCGCCGTGCCGCCCCGGGCCAGCGTCAGCGCCCCCAGGACCTGCCGGCGCGCCCAGAGGGGCGCGATGACGACGGTACGGGCGCCCAGCCGGTCGAGCAGTTCGAGCTGGGCGGTGTGGAACGCGCTTCCGTCGCCCGCGCGGGCCGCCGTCCCGTCGAGCAGGACGGGGCCGACACCGCGCAGCACCCGCGCCAGTGGGTCGGTGGACTCCGCCGACACCGGTGGCAGCGGGCCTTCCAGGTGGCCGGTCGGCAGCCGGCTCATGTCGTGGTGCCCCACGACGACGCGGCGCACGTGCCGCCGGTCGTGCTCGTCGATCAGGTCGACCGCGCACCAGTCCCCGAGCTGCGGGAGCACCACATGGCACACACGGCGCAGCGCCTCTTCGACGTCCAGCGTGCTCGACAGGGCCGAACTGGCCTCCGCCAGCAGCGCGAGACGCTCCAGCGCCTGCTGGAGGACCGCGTCGATGTCCCCCGCGCTCACGACCAGGGCTTTCTCAGCACTTACCGACCTTCTCACGGGCGACAGCGCGGGACAGGGTGATCGTCCGGACGGGACACGGACGGGCGACTACCCTGGGCTCAGGGGTCCTTCGCCCCGTGGGAGCAGCCGATGCGCGACGACAGTCCCGGCCGGGACGGAAGGCGGCGTCCCAAGACCGCCCCTCCCCCGCTGTCCCCCGAGGCGCGACGCCGTGCGTACCGGCTGCGGCACGCGCTGGCGACGCTCCACATGCCGCTCTATCTGGCCCTGGCCGTGCTGTTCGGGGTGTGGGCGTGGCGGTCGCAGGCCGGGTTCGCCCCGAGCCCGTGGGCGCTGGGGGCCGTCGCGCTGGTGTTCGCCGTCCTGGCCCTGCTGGCGCTCGCCGACACCCACGTGATCAGGGACCACCGCCGCCACCGGGGCACGCGCCACTGAGGGGGCGGGGCGACGGCCATGGTTTGTTCAAGGCCGCGCCAACACCTCACCATCAAAGATCTCAGGCCAGAGCCTCACCGTTACGTTCCCGGTCGTGACCTTGAACCGAGACACATCATCCATGTCGGCGGGCACGGGGCGTCGCGCTCTCCTGCGGGCCGCGTTCACCACAACCGCCCTGGCCACAACGGGACTGGGGGTGGGCGCCCCGTCCGCCTCGGCCGCGTCCCCGGCCACGGCGACGCGCACACCGCGCACCCCCGACGAGGCGCTGCGCGCGCTGGCGGACGGGAACCGGCGCTGGCGGACGTTCCACCAGCGGCACCCGCACGAAACACCGTCCGTTCGCCGGTCACTGGTGTCGGGGCAGCACCCGTTCGCCGTCGTACTGGGCTGCATCGACTCCCGTGTGCCGCCCGAGCTCGTCTTCGACCAGGGGCTCGGCGACCTCATGACCGTGCGCTCGGCCGGCGAGGTCCTCGACGAGGCCGTGCTGGGCAGCATCGCGTACGGCGCACTGGAACTGCGCATACCGCTGATCCTGGTCCTCGGGCACCAGTCGTGCGGCGCGGTGTCCGCGGCCGTGCGGGCGGACGAGACGGGAGAGCGGCTTCCCGCGCACATCCAGTACCTGGCCGACCAGATACGCCCGGCCATAGACCGCGACCAGGACGGTGACGCCCGCGTCGACTCCACCGTCACCCGCAACGTCGGCCTGGTCCGCTCGCGCCTCGCGGCCGACCCCGATCTGGCGGAGCTGGTGGCCGCCGGCGGGCTCGCCATCGTCGGGGCGCGTTACGAACTCGCCTCCCAGCGCGTGCGCGTCCTCACCTGACGGCGGCCCCGTCCGCGCTCGCCGGTACGGTGAGGGCCTGCCCCGGGGGAGGTCCGAGCCGTGTCCGACGAGAGCGTGCTGAGCATCGGAGAGCTGGCCGCGCGTGCGGGAGTCACCGTCAAGACGGTCCGCTTCTACTCGGACCGCGGCCTCCTCCCCGAAGCCGCCCGGAGCGCGGGAGGGCACCGGCGTTACGGCCCCGAGGCGCTGGAGCGGCTGCGCCTCATCCGCTCGCTGCGCACGCTCGACCTGCCGGTCGTGGACGTGGGCCGGGTCCTGGACGAGGAGGGCGCACTGGAGGAGGTCCTCGCGGGCCGGCTCAGGGAGCTCGGGTCGCAACTGACCGCCCTGCGGTGGCGCGAGGCGTCGCTCCAGCTCCTGCGGGACTGCCCCGCCGGGGAGCGGGCCGAGCGGCTGCGCCTGGTCGGAGCGGTGTCCGCGCCGCCCGGCACGGCCGCCCTCGTCCGCTTCTGGCGGCGGTGGCTGCCTGCGCGACTGCCGGCGCGCCTGGTCTCCGTCATCCTCGAACAGGCCGTTGTGCAGCCGCCGGCCGACCCGACACCGGCCGAGGTGCTCGCCTTCGCGCGGCTGCACGCCCTCGCCTCCGGCGTCCACCCCGGCGCCGCCCACTGCCAGCCGGCGGCGCACGAGCCCGGCGAGGGGTTCCGTCCGGCGGTGCTCTACGACGGTCTCGTGGAGGCGTACGCGCTGGCGTCGCCGCACCTGCGGGCGCGCCGGCCGCCGCACGCGGGCGAGGCGCTCGACTGCTTCGTGTCCTCCTACGCCCACTCGCGCGGTGCGCGGGACACCCTCGCCTTCCGCCGCGCGCTCGGCCGCCGGCTCGCCGCCGACGCCCGTATCGACCACTACTGGCGGCTCACCGCCGAGCTCTCCGGGTCGCCGGACCCGACGCCCGGTGCGGCGCACGCCTGGCTGACCACCGCGCTGGACGCCGAGACGGACCGTACGGCACCCGGCCGGGACGCCGGCTGAGTCGGCTCCAGGTTTCCGACCCTGTCGTCCCCGCTCGTCTCCCCCTCGGCCGGAAGCCCAGGCGCAGGCAGTAGGTCTCGTGGCCGTCCTCGCCCGGGCGCTTGGTTCTCCGGCCGGCCGACTTGCCTTACCACGCAATGCGGTCGGTGCACAGCAGGTCGGATCACAACGGCTGATTCCCGCCGTCCATGGACTGTTTTCGGACAACGATGCGGGAGTCGTGAGGGCCCAGACAACCCAGGCGGCCCTCCGTCAACTCTCACCGAACGGAGCCAACCAGTTCCCAGCACGTACGTGGAAAACGAGGGACGATGACCAGATTCCACCAAGCCCGTCCGTGGCTTGCCCTGATCGCCGCCGGCGCGGCGATCACCGTGACCGCCGGTGTCGTGGCGGCCGCGCCCGAGGACGAGAAGGCGCAGGGCGCACCGAAGCTCAGCCTGATCGCCGCCGCGAAGTCGGTCACGCTCGACTCGTACAAGGAGGACCCGGGTGTCTACCTGGACCTCGGTACGTACCTCACCGCCGAGAACGGGCCCCTCGAACTGCGGGTGACGCGCAAGTCCTACAAGGACCCGGTCCTGGCCACGCAGGTCGTCCGCGACGGTGCGACGACACGGACCAAGGCCCTGCCCGCGGGCCTGGTGAAGGACTTCTCGGGGCTGCCTGGCTTCGCGCACGTCACCCTCACCGACGCCAACGGCCGCAAGGTGATGGACAAGAAGGAGTCGTTCTGCCCGAACAACGCCTCCGGACGGATCCGCCACGACGCCCCGGCCAAGTCGAAGTATCCCGAGAGCTGCCCCGTCAACCCGTTCACGCTCGGGTCGGTGTGGGGCGTGGAGGACGGCTGGGCCTCCAACACGTACGCGGGTTACTACTCCGCCCCGGTCAAGCTGAAGCCGGGGAAGTACACCGCCAAGGTGTCGGTGGCCAAGCGCTACCGCCTGGCGTTCGGTATGGAGAACAAGCCGCAGACGGTCAAGGTGACCGTGCGCGAGCGCAGTTACGACGACGACGGCGGCATGGGCGTCGGCGCGGCGGACGCCATGAAGCACGGTTCGCACGCGGCCGGACACGCCGGCCACGGCGCGATGCGCGCCCCCGCGCCCACCGCCGCCACGACCGGCGCGGGCCCCGCCTACAACATGGGCCACGGACCGCACCCGCCGGCGCCGCCCGCCCTCCCGTGGGCGCTGAAGAAGTCCGCCCTCAGGGCGGCGGGCGACGAGACCGGCCGGACGGACGGTTCGCGCAAGGCCCCCGCGCTGGCTCCCGCCGCGCAGCGGCCGGCCGGCGAGCCGAACGTGCCGGACGTGCCGAAGCCGGACCTCCGCTCGCTCCCGGCCTACGGCATCACCGCCACCAAGGGCACGGGCAGCAACCGGGGCAAGGACTACCTCGCGTTCAGCGCCAACGTCTGGAACGCGGGCCCCGCGCAGCTGGTGGTCGACGGCTTCCGCAGCCCCGGCAAGAAGCTGATGGACGCGTACCAGTACTTCTACGACGCCGACGGCAAGCAGGTCGGCTACACCCCAACGGGCACCATGGAGTGGGACCCGCGCGCGGGCCACGAGCACTGGCACTTCACCGACTTCGCCAGCTACCGGCTGCTCAAGGCCGACCAGAAGGAAGCGGTGCGCAGCGGCAAGGAGGCGTTCTGCCTCGCCAACACCGACGCGGTCGACTACACGGTGGAGAACGCCAACTGGCACCCCGAGAACACCGATCTGTCCACCGCGTGCGGCCAGGAGAGCTCGATCTCCGTCCGCGAGGTGCTGGACGTCGGCTCCGGTGACACGTACACCCAGGACCTTCCCGGTCAGTCGTTCGACATCACCAACCTGCCGAACGGCACCTACTACATCCAGGTGCTGGCCAACCCGGAGAAGCGTCTCCAGGAGACCAGCCTGACGAACAACAGCGCCCTGCGGAAGGTCGTCCTGGGCGGCCGTCCCGGCGCCCGCACGGTGAGCGTGCCGGCCCACGACCTGGTCGACGCCAACTGACACCCGCTCGTCGTGACGCACTGTGCCCCGGGACATGGTCCCGGGGCACAGTGGCGTGCGGACCCGGCGTCCGGAACGGGCCACGGGCGACCGCCGACCGCCGTCCTTCAGTCCGGCGGCGTCAGGCGCAGCAGGAAAAGGGCGGTGTCGTCCGTGCGGTCGGCGGACGGGCGCGAGGCGCGCCGGGTGAGCTCGTCGGCGAGCTCGTCCAGGTGGTCGGCCCCCTCGCTCATCAGCGCCGCGAGGCCGGCGGTCGACTCCTCGATGTCGGTGCCCGGCCTCTCCACCAGACCGTCGGTGAACAGGGCCAGGACGGCGCCGGGCGGCAGATCGACGTCGATCGCCTCGTACGCCGCCGAGGGGTCGATGCCGAGCAGGAGTCCGGGGGGCATGGCCACGCATTCCGTACGTCCGCCGGGGTGCCGCAGCAGGGGCGGGAGGTGGCCGGCCGTCGCCAGGCACGCCCGCCGGCGGGCCAGGTCGATCTGGACGTACAGGCAGCTGGTGAAGAGCCCCGGGTTCAGGTCGGTGAGCAGGTGGTTGGTCCGGGCGAGGACGTCGTCGGGGGCCGCCCCGGCGATGGCGTGGGCCCGGACGGCGGTACGGACCTGTCCCATCAGGGCGGCCGCGGTGACGCTGTGCCCCTGGACGTCCCCGATGACGGCGGCGGCCGTGGTGTCGTCGAGGCGTACCAGGTCGTAGAAGTCGCCGCCGACGTCCATGCCCCGGGTGGCCGGCAGGTAGCGGGCCGTCGCCTGGAGCCCGCTCAGCTCGGGGAGGACCTGGGGCAGCAGGCTGGCCTGGAGGCTGCGGGCCAGTCCGCTCTTGGTGTCGTACAGGTGCGCGCGGTCCAGCGCCTGGGCGGCGAGCCCGCTGAACGCCGTCAGGAGGGCCCGTTCGTCGTGGCCGAAGACGTGCGGCCGGTCGTAGGCCAGTACGCAGCAGCCGATGGAGCGGCCGGCGGCGACGAGGGGCAGGAATGCCCACGCGTGGTTGCCGTCCTCGTCCGCGGCGCGGGGGAAGGCGTCCTGGAGTTCGCGGCGTGAGGCGAAGAAGACCGGCTCCGCCGAGGTCACCGCCCGGCCGCTCGGGTGGTCGGGCGACAGCGGCACGCCGTCGAGCCGCTCCATCTCCCGGGCCGCGTAGCCGTGGCGTCCGCGCATCCGCAGCCGGCCCGCCTGCACGGCGAACAGGGCGACCGCGTGCGCGCCGAAACTCGGAGCGATCTGGTCGACCACCAGCCTGATCACGTCCGGAACGCTGAGGGCCTCGGTCAGCGCGGCCGCCAGGTGGGCCAGTTGGTAGAGCACCCCGGCCCGCGGCGGCGCGGCGCCCGACCCCGGGGCGACGGCGGATTCCGGCAGCGGCGCGGTCGGGGCGGCGGCCCCCTCCGGCCGCGCGCCCGGTGCGGGTGCGGTGCCGGCGAGGCGCGACCGGGCGATGCGTACGCTGATGCCCCGGGCGTCGGGGTACAGCTCGAACGACAGCCACAGGTCGTCCGGGCGCCGGGCCGTGAACGACGTGGGGTGGCGGCTCATCACGGCCGACCGGTAGCGGTCCTCGAACACGGGGTCGTCCAGCCAGGGCAGCGCTTCCCACGGCCTGCTCCCCAGCATCGCCGGGACCGTGCTGCCCACCAGGTCCGCCCCGTTGGGGGTGATGAAGGTGATCCGGCCGTCGAGGTCGAGCGCGCAGCAGCCCTCCGGGAGCCGTTCGGTGAAGTCCACCGCCGCCAGGGACTCGGCCTGGGTGACCAT
This sequence comes from Streptomyces sp. NPDC054887, assembly GCF_053610585.1. Taxonomy (NCBI): domain Bacteria; kingdom Bacillati; phylum Actinomycetota; class Actinomycetes; order Kitasatosporales; family Streptomycetaceae; genus Streptomyces; species Streptomyces sp. NPDC054887. The sequence continues at coordinate 32,994 of NZ_JBSGYQ010000069.1, forward strand.
GCGGCGCCGGGGCACCGGGACGATCCTCGGTTCCGGCGCGGCCACGATGGGACGGCCGCTCTCGTGGGCCCGGCGCAGCGCCGCGCCGACGTATCCGGACGCCCTCTCGACGGCCCGCTGCCGCTCCGCCCCGATCACCAGGGGATGGGAGCCGGGCCACAGCAGGAGCAGCCCGCCCCAGGTCTTCTGGGCGCTGACCGCCGGGGCCGCCGCGAGGGCGAACGAGTACGGCAGGGCGAGGCCGATCCGAGGGTAGCGCCGGGCGAGTTCGCCCTCGGCTCCGACCCACACCAGACGGCCTTCGCGCACCGCCTCCGCCAGGGGGCCCGAGGCGGACATGCCCACCCTGGCCCACGGCATCGCGAGGTTGGACGGCACTCCGGCGAGCACGGCGGCGGACAGCACCTGGCCGCCCGCCGTCAGCACGTAGATGCCACCGCCGTACGCGTCGGACTCGCGCAGCACCCGGGAGAGCAGCCGGTCCAGTACCTCCGGCTGCCCGGTCTCCTCCGCCGGCGGGCCCATGGCTAACGGCTTCGCGCGCCGCGCATCACACAACTCATCATCTCTGGACGTTACGCCCAGAACGGGCAGGCTCGCACCCGCAGGCGGCGCGTCAGACGCCGGCCAGCAGCAGACCGCCCATCGTGACCATGGTGGCGGCGACCAGTCCGTCCAGGACCCGCCAGGCCGCCGGCCGGGCCAGCAGGCCGCTGAGCAGGCGCGCCCCGTAGCCCAGGGTGGTGAACCAGGTCAGGCTGGCGAGTACCGCGCCCACTCCGAAGGCCCACCGCTGGGAGCCGTGGTCGGCGGCGACGGAGCCGATGAGCAGGACGGTGTCGAGGTAGACGTGCGGGTTGAGCCAGGTCATCGCCAGGCAGGTCAGCACGGCCTTGCGGGCGGAGCCGGCCGCGTCGCCCCGCACGCTGAGCGCCGCGCCGGGCTCCGGCCGCAGCACGCGCCGGGCCGCGAGGACGCCGTAGCAGATGAGGAACGCGCCGCCGGCCAGGCCGACCACGGTCAGCGCGGCGGGCCAGGCCGTGACCACGGCTCCCACTCCGGAGACACCGAGGGCGATGAGGAGCGCGTCCGACACGGCGCAGATGGCGACCACCGCCAGGACGGCGTGCCGCCGCACCCCCTGCCTGAGGACGAACGCGTTCTGCGCGCCGATGGCGACGATGAGGGAGAGTCCGGTGCCGAAGCCGACGAGCGCCGCCGTGATGATTCCGTGGTTCATGACACCGACCGTATGGACCGGCCGACCTTCAGTACAGCTAAAGGTTCTAACGTACCCTTAGCGTTCGTGATGAACGAGCTTCCCCTCGACCAGGTAGGCACCCTGCTCGCCGCCGTGGACGAAGGCACCTTCGACGCCGCGGCGGCCGCGCTGCACGTGACGCCGTCCGCCGTCAGCCAGCGGATCAAGGCGCTGGAGCAGCGCACCGGCCGCGTGCTCCTGACCCGTACGAAGCCGGTGCGGCCGACCGAGTCCGGCGAGGTCGTCGTGCGCTTCGCGCGTCAGCTGGCCCGCCTGGAACGGGACGCGCGGGCGGAGCTGGGCATCGCCGACGAGCTCGGACCGGCGCGGCTGCCCATCGCCGTCAACGCGGACTCGCTCGCCACCTGGTTCCTGCCGGCGCTGACGCGGGTGCCGCAGGACCCGCCGGTCTGCTTCGAGCTGTACCGGGAGGACGAGGCCCACACCACGGCGCTGCTGCGCGAGGGGCAGGTGATGGCGGCGGTCACGTCGTCGCCCGACCCCGTGGCGGGCTGCACCGTCCGCGGTCTGGGCCTGGCCCGGTACCTGCCGGTGGCCACCGAGGCCTTCGCCGCGCGCCATCTCACGGGGGCGCCGGAGCGTGACCTGAGGCAGGCCCCGGTGATCGTCTTCGACCGCCGCGACGACCTTCAGGACAGCTTCGTACGGTCGCTCACGGACAACGGCGCGGGCGCGGGGCCAGTACGGCACCAGGTGCCCACCTCGGAAGGTTTCTGCGACGCGGTGACCGCCGGGCTCGGCTGGGGCCTGGTGCCGGAACCGCAGGCCGAACCGCTGCTGCGCGCGGGCGCCCTCACCCTGATCGCGCCCGGCCGGGTCGTCGACGTACCGCTGTTCTGGCAGCAGTGGAAGCTGGACTCGCCGGCGCTGTCCGCCGTCGCGGAAGCGGTCGCCGCCACGGCCGCCGAGGAGCTGCGCGGCCCGGCCTGAGCCGCGCCGCCTCACCGGCGCGGGGGCCCGGGGGGTTCCTCCAGGGATCGGCCGGGCGGAGCAATCGGGGCGATCCCAGGTGATCCCCCGCAACCGGCGAGCGCGGACCGCGTTGGTCAGCGCGCGTGGCCGACCTCCGCCCACGGCCCTGTCAGGAGTCATCGCATGCTCTACGGAAGCGCCCTGCGCGACGAGATCGCCTCCGCCGGGACGACACCGCTCATCGGCGTGTACGACATGTACTCGGCCTCGCTCGCGGCCCGGCACTACGACGGTCTGTTCGTCTCCGGTTTCGGGTTCGCCGCCTCGTACTACGGACTGCCCGACATCGGGTTCGTCGCCTGGCCCGACATGGCGGCCTTCGCCGAGCGCCTGCGCGGCGCGTTTCCGCGCCACCACCTGCTCGTGGACATCGACGACGGATACGTCGACACGGAGGTGGCCTGCCACGTCGTGCGCCGCCTGGAACGCGCTGGCGTCTCCGGTGTGGTCCTGGAGGACCAGAAGCGGCCGCGCCGCTGCGGCCACGCCGACGGAAAGCAGATCCTGCCGCTGGAGGAGTACCTCGACAAGCTCGGCCAGGTGCTCGCGAGCCGCACCGACCTGCTGGTCGTCGCACGGACCGACGCCACGGACGACGAGGACATCCTTCTGCGCGCCAAGGCCCTCGCGGCGACCGACGCGGACGTGGTGCTCGTCGACGGGGTGCGCGACGTCGAGTCGATCCGCCGGATCCGGGAGGCCGCGGGAACGAAGCCGCTGCTGTTCAACCAGATCGCCGGAGGCAAGTCACCGCGGCTGTCGCTCACCGAACTCGCCGCGCTGGGGGTCGGCGCGGCGGTCTACAGCACGCCCTGCCTGTTCGCCGCGCACGCGGCGGTGGAGGACGCCGTGACCCGGCTGAAGGCGGCGGACGGGCTCCTGCCCGCCGCCGGCGACCGGGGGAACGCGGGGGTCGCCGAAGTGACGGAGCTGCTCACCGGCAACCTCCGCCGCCACGGCGGGCACTGATCCGGCGGACACGCGCTACGGGTCGGCGTCCCCGGCCCGGCCCGGGTCCAGCCTGCGCCGTACCCGTCCCTCATGCACCAGCCGCCCCACCAGCGCCCCTCCGTACACCACGAACCCCACGCCCACCAGCCAGGACTGAAGCACCAGCACGGTCCCGAACGGGCCGTACGTCACCGCGTTCGACGCGATCAGCGGCGAGAAGACCAACTGCGAGAAGACCCGCAGCCCGAGCAGTCCGACAGCCGTCAGGGCGGCCCCGGGCGCCAGCGCGCGCCAGCGGATCCGGCCGCACAGCAGCACGCGCTGGGACCACCAGAAGAAGAAGAACAGACCGATGACGTCGCCCCCCGCGACGAGCACCGTCACGATCACCGGGGACTGCTCGCGGGTGGGCGTCTTGACGAAGAGCAGCAGGGCGGCGATCAGCACGGCCAGCCAGACGACGTGCCGCCACATCGTGTGCCAGCGGGCCGTCGGCAGGTCCCACAGCCGTTCGTACCCGGTCTGCACCGCGGAGCCGAACGTCACGCCGAACCCCGCCAGCGCGGCGAGGCCGAACGCCGTGGTGCCCTGCAACGCCTGGCCGGGCCGGCCGAACAGTTCCTCCACCTCCGCCTGCGACACCTCCGACACACCGAGCCCGGCGACCAGCCACCGCGCGAAGCCCTGGCCGCTCGCCAGGTCGGCCGCGGCGACGACGATCAGCAGAGGAACCAGGGTGAGGAAACTGAGCGCCGCGAAACCCATGGCGCGGTGCATCAGCTCCACTTCGCGGCCACGCTGCCAGGTCAGCGCGACGACCGAGCTGCGCAGCCGTCGGTACAGCCGGCCGAACCGGTCTCCGTGCGGTGGGCGGCCCTCATGCGGCGCACCGGGTCTCAGGGGCATGTCCCGTCGAGTACCCGTAAGCGCCGCTTCCGCCTCCGCCGTGGGGCCGAACGGGTGCGCCGGGCGTCGCGCGCCCGGCGCACCCGGTCAGGTGGTGCCGCTCCGGT
>NZ_JBSGYQ010000070.1:0-36405 GCF_053610585.1 Streptomyces sp. NPDC054887
CGCTCGCACCGGCCGCTGTCGCGTCGTACGGCGGTGATCACGCCGGAGCGGGTTCCGCCACGGAACCAGGCACCGGCCTGGTCTCCGGCAGCAGCGCGAAGCACCCGAGGCTCAGCAGAGCGATGGCGGTGAGGTACACCGCGACACCCCACGGTGGGCCGTCACCGCGCGCCACCGCCGTCGCCACCATGGGGGTCAGCGCGCCGCCGAGCACCCCCGCCAGGTTGTAGCCGACGGCCGCGCCCGTGCAGCGCACCCTCGGCTCGTACAGCTCCGGAAGGTACGCGGCGATCACCGCGAACATGGTGACGAACGACAACAGCGCCCCCAGCAGGCCCAGGAACATGAGCAGCGGCTCGGCCGTGCCCAGCAGGGCGACCATCGGGAACATCGAGAGCGCCGCCGCCGCGCAGCCCGCCAGGCACAGCGGTCTGCGCCCGTAGCGGTCGCCCAGCATCGCGACGAACGGGGTGACCACGCCCGTCACCGCCACGGCCGCCATGATGCAGGCGAGCATGACCGTACGGCTGACGCCCAGGTGTTCCGTCGCGTACGCGAGGGACCAGGTCGTCACGGCGTAGAAGACGGCGTACCCGACGGCGAGCGCGCCGGCCGTGAGCAGCACCAGCCTCCAGTGGTCGCGGGCGACTTCGACGAGGGGGACGCCCGCCCGCTCGTCGCTTTCGGCGAGCCGCGTGAACTGCGGCGTCTCCGCCAGGGACGTACGCAGGAGGAGTCCGCCCGCGGCGAGCAGGCCCGCCGCCCAGAACGGCACGCGCCACCCCCAGGACGCGAACTGGGCGTCGGTCAGCGAGGCCGAGAGGGCGAGCATCGTGCCGTTGGCGAGGAGGAAGCCGACCGGGGGACCGACCTGCGGGAAGCTCGCCCACAGTCCGCGCCGGTTCTCGGGAGCGTGTTCGGCGGTCAGCAGCACCGCGCCGCCCCACTCGCCGCCGAGACCCAGTCCCTGGAGGAAGCGCAGTACGAGAAGCAGCACGGGCGCCGCCACTCCGATCGACTGGTACGTCGGTACGCAGCCGACGGCGACGGTCGCGATTCCCGTGAGCAACAGGGAGGCGAACAGGACAGGACGGCGTCCGTAACGGTCACCGATGTGTCCGAAGACGACAGACCCGAGCGGTCGTGAAATGAAACCGACGGCGAAGGTGCCGAACGCCGCGAGCGTTCCCGCGAGCGGCGAAAAGGTCGGGAAGAAGAGGGGCCCGAGAACGAGCGCGGCCGCTGTTCCGTAGACGAAGAAGTCGTAGAACTCGATCGCTGTTCCGGCGAGCGACGCGGCCGCGAGGCGGGTCATGGAGGGAGGTCGTTCCTGGCGCATGCGGCCACAACTACCCGACCCCGTCAGCGGTTACGGGACGCACCGGAGTAGTCGTACCGGCCGCGCGCGACGCATCACCCCTGCGAGCGAAAGCGCACGGTACGGCGCCCGCCTACCAGCCGCGCTCGCGCCACTCCGGCAGGTGCGGGCGCTCGTTCCCGAGCGTGGTGTCGTTGCCGTGCCCGGGATAGACCCACGTCTCGTCGGGGAGCGCGCCGAAGAGCTTCTCCTCGACGTCGTCGATGAGACTCGCGAACGCCTTCGGATCCTTCCACGTGTTGCCCACGCCGCCCGGGAAGAGGCAGTCGCCGGTGAAGACGTGGGGATGCCCGTGCGGGTCGTCGTAGACGAGGGCGATGGAGCCCGGGGTGTGGCCCACCAGGTGGCGGGCGGTGAGTTCGGCGCGGCCGACGCGGACGGTGTCGCCGTCCTCCAGCGGTACGTCGGTCGGCACCGGGATGCCCTCCGCGTCGTACCGGCCCGCGTACGTGCGCGCCCCGGTCGCCGCCACGACATCGGCGAGTGCCTGCCAGTGGTCGCCGTGGCGGTGGGTGGTGACGACGGACGCGATGCCGTCGTCACCGATCAGGCTCAGCAGGGTGTGCGGCTCGGCCGCCGCGTCGATCAGCAGCTGCTCCCCGGTGTGGCGGCAGCGCAGCAGGTACGCGTTGTTGTTCATGGAACCGACGGCGACCTTGGAGATCATCAGGTCCGCGAGCTCGTGCACGTTCGCAGGACCGCCGACCTTCACCGCTCCGCTGTACGTCATGGGCTCAGCCTATAGCGGCGGCAGCGCGGGGAGGGGGGCGCCGGCGGTGTCGAGAGCGGCGCCGTCACGCCGGCCCGCGAGCCAGCCCAGCAGGTCCGCGGCGCTGCCGGTGACGCTGACGGGACCGCCTTCGGTGCTTCCCGTGCGCCACTGCCGTCCGTCGGTGGCCGACAGCGCGACGGCGGGCACGCCGGGGGCCCCCGTGAACCGGTCCGCGAGGAACGCGATCTCGCGCCCCGTGAACTCCTCCGGCAGGTCCTCCAGCTCGTACCCGATGCCCAGGTCCACGTGGTGCAGCTCCACCTCGACGAGGCGGCGGAAGGGGAGGCGCGAGGCCGAGTCCGTGACGCCGTTGCGCAGGGCGACCGTGCGGGACCAGTCGGCGGGGACGGCGGCCGCCTCGTCGAACCGGGCCGCGCTGTCGCGCACGTCCGCGAGCTGCTCGGCGAGCGGGCGCGGGGCGCCGCTCTCGATGTCGGCGTCGCGCACGGCGGCGTCGGCGTACATGGGACGGCCGGAGAGGACGTTCACGAGCGCGTCCGCGTTGCGGGCGAGGTGGGCGAGTACGTGGCCCCGGGTCCAGCCCGGGAGCCGTGACGGTTGCGTCACGTCGGCGTTGTCCAGTTTACCGGTCGCGGCGAGGAGCCGGTCGGTCGCTTCGCGTACAGAGGCCAGGTCGCGCACGTGATCGTTCATGCCGCCGACATTAGTACCGGTCACACGATCGGGTGAAGCCGTTCGGCCGCGGCCATTATTCGAATGCACGTGCTATACGCTCGTCGTAGGCATCAGGAATCCTTACGACACCGCTGCGGTTACCCCCATAGTCTGAGAACCCGGGGGGCTCAGTCTTCTCTGCCTCTCTCAAGAAAGGTGCGGACCGGCGTGGCCGACCGTCTCATCGTTCGTGGCGCTCGCGAGCACAACCTCAAGAACGTCTCGCTCGACCTCCCGCGTGACTCCCTCATCGTGTTCACCGGGCTCTCGGGGTCGGGCAAGTCGTCCCTCGCGTTCGACACGATCTTCGCCGAGGGGCAGCGCCGGTACGTCGAGTCGCTCTCCTCCTACGCCCGTCAGTTCCTGGGCCAGATGGACAAGCCGGACGTGGACTTCATCGAGGGCCTGTCGCCCGCGGTGTCCATCGACCAGAAGTCGACCTCGCGCAACCCGCGTTCGACGGTCGGGACCATCACCGAGGTCTACGACTACCTCCGCCTCCTGTTCGCCCGCATCGGCAAGCCGCACTGTCCCGAGTGCGGCCGCCCGATCGCGCGCCAGTCGCCGCAGGCCATCGTCGACAAGGTGCTCGAACTGCCCGAGGGCAGCCGCTTCCAGGTGCTGTCCCCGCTGGTGCGCGAGCGCAAGGGCGAGTTCGTCGACCTCTTCGCCGACCTCCAGACCAAGGGCTACAGCCGCGCGCGCGTGGACAGCGAGACCATCCAGCTGAGCGAACCGCCCAAGCTGAAGAAGCAGGAGAAGCACACCATCGAGGTGGTCATCGACCGCCTGACGGTGAAGGACAGCGCCAAGCGCCGGCTCACCGACTCCGTGGAGACCGCTCTCGGCCTGTCCGGCGGCATGGTCATCCTCGACTTCGTCGACCTCCCCGCGGACGACCCCGACCGCGAGCGGATGTACTCCGAGCACCTCTACTGCACGTACGACGACCTGTCGTTCGAGGAGCTTGAGCCCCGGTCCTTCTCCTTCAACTCCCCCTTCGGCGCCTGCCCCGACTGCACCGGCATCGGCACGCGCATGGAGGTCGACCCGGAGCTGATCGTCCCCGACGAGGACAAGTCCCTCGACGAGGGCGCGATCAACCCCTGGTCCCACGGTCACACCAAGGACTACTTCGCTCGCCTCGTCGGCGCGCTGTCCGACGCCCTCGGGTTCCGTACGGACATCCCGTGGGCGGGACTGCCGCAGCGTGCCAAGAAGGCCCTGCTGCACGGTCACAAGACGCAGATCGAGGTCCGCTACCGCAACCGGTACGGGCGCGAGCGGGCGTACACCACGGCCTTCGAGGGCGCGGTGCCGTTCGTCAAGCGGCGGCACTCCGAGGCCGAGAGCGACTCCAGCAGGGAGCGCTTCGAGGGCTACATGCGCGAGGTGCACTGCCCCACCTGCAACGGCACGCGCCTCAAGCCCCTCGTCCTCGCGGTCACGGTCATGGAGAAGTCCATCGCCGAGGTCGCCGCGATGTCGATCAGCGACTGCGCGGAGTTCCTGGGCCGGCTGACGCTGAACGCCCGCGACAAGAAGATCGCTGAGCGGGTGCTCAAGGAGGTCAACGAGCGGCTGAAGTTCCTGGTCGACGTCGGCCTCGACTACCTGTCGCTCAACCGCGCGGCCGGCACCCTGTCCGGCGGCGAGGCCCAGCGCATCCGGCTCGCCACCCAGATCGGCTCCGGCCTCGTCGGCGTGCTCTACGTCCTCGACGAGCCGTCCATCGGCCTGCACCAGCGGGACAACCACCGCCTCATCGAGACACTGGTCCGGCTGCGCGACATGGGCAACACCCTGATCGTCGTCGAGCACGACGAGGACACCATCAAGGTGGCCGACTGGGTCGTCGACATCGGCCCGGGCGCCGGCGAGCACGGCGGCAAGGTCGTCCACAGCGGCTCCCTCAAGGAACTGCTGGCCAACGAGGCGTCCGTCACCGGTCAGTACCTCGCCGGCAAGCGGGCCATCGCCATGCCGGACATCCGCCGCCCCACGGATCCGGCGCGCCGGCTCACCGTGCACGGCGCACGCGAGAACAACCTGCGCGACATCGACGTGTCCTTCCCGCTCGGCGTGCTGACGGCCGTCACCGGCGTCTCGGGTTCCGGCAAATCGACGCTGGTCAACGACATCCTCTACACGCACCTGGCGCGGGAGCTGAACGGCGCCCGTACGGTGCCGGGCCGCCACACGCGGGTGGAGGGCGACGATCTCGTCGACAAGGTGGTCCACGTCGACCAGTCCCCGATCGGCCGGACGCCCCGGTCCAACCCGGCGACGTACACGGGCGTGTTCGACAACGTGCGCAAGCTGTTCGCGGAGACGATGGAGGCGAAGGTGCGCGGCTATCTGCCGGGCCGCTTCTCCTTCAACGTCAAGGGCGGCCGCTGCGAGAACTGCTCGGGCGACGGCACCATCAAGATCGAGATGAACTTCCTGCCGGACGTGTACGTCCCGTGCGAGGTCTGCCACGGGGCGCGCTACAACCGGGAGACCCTGGAGGTCCACTACAAGGGCAAGTCCATCGCCGAGGTGCTGGACATGCCGATCGAGGAGGCCCTGGACTTCTTCGAGGCCGTCCCCACGATCGCCCGTCATCTGCGGACCCTCACCGAGGTGGGCCTCGGGTACGTCCGCCTCGGACAGTCGGCGCCGACGCTTTCGGGCGGTGAGGCGCAGCGCGTGAAGCTCGCCTCCGAGCTCCAGAAGCGGTCCACGGGCCGCACGGTGTACGTCCTGGACGAGCCGACCACGGGTCTGCACTTCGAGGACATCTCGAAGCTCATCAAGGTGCTGTCGGGCCTGGTCGACAAGGGCAACTCGGTGATCGTCATCGAGCACAACATGGACGTCATCAAGACGGCCGACTGGGTCATCGACATGGGCCCCGAGGGCGGCAGCGGCGGCGGCATGGTCGTCGCCGAGGGCACGCCGGAGCAGGTGGCGGCCGTGCCGACCAGCCACACGGGCAAGTTCCTGCGGGACATCCTGGGCGACCGGGTGAGCGACGCGACGCCGGTGAAGAAGAAGGCGCCGGCGAAGAAGGCGGTGGCGGCGGCGAAGGCGGCTCCGGTCAGGAAGACCGCGACGGCCAGGACGGCCACCGCGAAGAAAGTTCCCGGCGCGACCGCGGCGACCAGGGCGGCACGCTCCCGCAAGGCGTGACCCACCTCGGTGCCGTGCGCGTCCGTACGTGCCGAGCGGCCCCTCACCCGAGCCGGGGTGGGGGGCCGCTCGCCGTCGCGCGCGGCGCCGGCCGCGTCAGGCAGCCAGTTCCTTCGCGTACGGCGGGTTCGCGCCCGGGCGCGAGCAGGTGAGCGCGGCCGCACCGGCGGCGAAGGCGAGGACATCGGCCCAGGCGGCCGCCGGGAGCTCCGCCGAAGCCCGCGCCGAAAGGGCCCCGTGCGCCGAGAGCCGGTGCAGGAGCGCCGCGTTCACCGTGTCGCCCGCGCCGATGGTGTCGGCCACCTCCACCCGTACCGCCGGGACGCTCACGCCCTCTCCGCCGCCCCGCGTCCGTACGGTCATCCCGCGCGCTCCGCGCGTCAGCACGACCGCCGCCGGACCGGCCGCGAGCCACTCCTCCACCGACCCGCCCAGCCAGGCCGCGTCCTCCTCGGAGACCTTGAGCAGCGAGACGTGAGGGAGCCAGCCCCGGAACCGGGCCCGGTAGGCGTCCGCGTCCGGGATCAGACCGGGCCTGATGTTCGGGTCGAGCAGGGTGAAGAGCCCGCGCCCCGCCTCCCGCCGCAGCAGCGCCTCGTACGCGCTCGCCCCCGGCTCCAGGACGAGCGAACAGGTGCCCAGAGCCAGGGCCCGCGCCGGCCCGGGAAGCACGGGCGGGAGCGCGAAGAGGCGGTCCGCGCTGCCCTCCGCGTAGAAGCCGTAACCGGCCGATCCGTCCGGGCCCACCGCCGCGACCGCCAGCGTCGTCGGCTCCCGGCCGCGCTGGACCAGCGAGGTGTCGACGCCGGCCGCCCGCAACCCCTCGACCAGGGCCTCGCCGAAGCCGTCCGTCGAGATCCGGGAGCAGAACGCGACATCGGCGCCCAGGCGTCCCAGGGCCACAGCGGTGTTGTACGGCCCCCCGCCGAGCCGCGGCGACAGGGGCGCCAGTGCGCCCGTCCCCTGCGGCACCAGGTCGATCAGGGACTCTCCGGCGACGACGATCACGAGCCGAACGTAACCCATCGCCGCCCTCCGGGACAGCCCGCGCGAGAGCCTCCGATGTCCGCCGGTATCGTCGGGTCTGTCACCAACCCCCTGACCAGTGGAGACCGCATGTCCGGCCAGTCAGCCCCCCGCCGCACCGTGCTGAAGGGCGCTGTCCTCGCCGGCGCGGCCGGCCTGGGCGTGGCGGCCTGCTCCACCGAGTCCAAGCTCGGCCACGCCGAGCCGCTGCCGTCCACGCCCGTGAACCTCGGAGCGGCGGACGAGGTCCCGGTCGGCGGCGCCAAGCTCTACCGCGAGCAGCGGATACTCGTCAGCCGCCCGGCGCAGGGGAAGTACAAGGCGTTCAGCGCGCAGTGCACGCACGCCGGCTGCGTCCTCGACAAGATCGAGAAGCTGGAGGGCAACTGCCCCTGCCACGGAAGCCGTTTCGACGTGACGACGGGGGAGGCGCTCCAGGGCCCGGCGACCGTGCCGCTGCCCGAGATTCCGGTCAGGGTGGAGGGCGGCGACCTCGTCACGGGCGGGGCCGGCGCGGCCACCGGCACCCCTGACGCCTGACCTTCCCGCCGGGCCGCCGCCCCCCTGCGGATCCGCTTCCCGGGCCGAGGCCGCGCGTACGCGCGACACCCGGCCGACCCCGCGTTGTCACTGCCCGCAAGTAGGGTGTGTGGCATGGCAGACCCCTCCAGCTACCGCCCCAAGCCGGGACAGATCCCCGACTCGCCGGGGGTCTACAAATTCCGCGACGAGCACCGCCGGGTGATCTACGTCGGGAAGGCGAAGAGCCTGCGCCCGCGCCTGTCCTCGTACTTCCAGGACCTGGCGAATCTGCACCCGCGCACCCGCAGCATGGTCACCACGGCCGCGTCCGTCGAGTGGACGGTCGTCTCCACCGAGGTGGAGGCGCTCCAGCTGGAGTACTCCTGGATCAAGGAGTTCGACCCCCGCTTCAACGTCAAGTACCGCGACGACAAGAGCTACCCGTCGCTCGCCGTGACGCTCAACGAGGAGTTCCCGCGCGTCCAGGTCATGCGCGGACCCAAGAAGAAGGGCGTGCGCTACTTCGGTCCGTACGGCCACGCCTGGGCCATCCGCGAGACCGTCGACCTGATGCTCCGCGTCTTCCCCGTACGGACCTGCTCGGCCGGCGTCTTCAAGAACGCCGCCAGGACCGGCCGCCCCTGCCTCCTCGGCTACATCGGCAAGTGCTCCGCCCCCTGTGTGGGCCGCGTCACCCCCGAAGAACACCGGGAACTGGCCGAGGAGTTCTGCGACTTCATGGCCGGCCGCACGGGCCAGTACCTCAAGCGCATCGAGCAGGAGATGCACGAGGCCGCCGAGGACATGGAGTACGAGCGGGCCGCCCGCCTGCGCGACGACATAGGGGCGCTGCGCCGCGCCCTGGAGAAGAACGCGGTGGTGTTCAACGACGCCACCGACGCCGACCTGATCGCCGTCGCCGAGGACGAGCTCGAAGCCGCCGTGCAGATCTTCCACGTACGCGGCGGCCGGGTGCGCGGCCAGCGGGGCTGGGTCACCGACAAGGTCGAGGCCGTCGACACGGCGGGCCTCGTCGAGCACGCCCTCCAGCAGTTGTACGGCGAGGAGCAGGGCGACGCGGTGCCCAAGGAGGTCCTCGTCCCCGCCCTGCCCGAGGACGCCCCGGCGGTCTCCCAGTGGCTGGCCGGGCGGCGCGGCTCGAACGTGTCGCTGCGCATCCCCCAGCGCGGCGACAAGAAGGACCTCATGGCGACGGTCCAGCGCAACGCCCAGCAGGCCCTCGTCCTGCACAAGACCAAGCGCGCGTCCGACCTCACCACCCGCTCCCGCGCCCTGGAGGAGATCGCGGAGGCGCTCGGCCTCGACTCTGCCCCGCTGCGCATCGAGTGCTTCGACATCTCCCACCTCCAGGGCGACGACGTGGTGGCCTCCATGGTCGTCTTCGAGGACGGCCTGCCGCGCAAGAGCGAGTACCGCCGCTTCCAGATCAAGACCTTCGAGGGCCAGGACGACGTCCGCTCCATGCACGAGGTGCTCACCCGCCGCTTCCGGCGCTATCTCCAGGAGAAGGAGAAGACGGGGGAGTGGATCGAGGGGAACGGGGCCACCGAGGTGCCCGCGGAGCCGCTGCCGGGCGCGGAGGACGACGGACGGCCCAAGCGGTTCGCGTACCCGCCGCAACTCGTCGTGGTCGACGGCGGGCAGCCCCAGGTGGCGGCCGCCCAGCGCGCCCTCGACGAGCTCGGCATCGACGACGTGGCCGTCTGCGGCCTCGCCAAGCGCCTTGAGGAGGTCTGGGTGCCCGGCGAGGACGACCCGGTCGTCCTGCCCCGCAGCAGCGAGGGCCTGTACCTCCTCCAGCGGGTCCGTGACACGGCTCACGACTTCGCCATCCGCTACCAGCGCACCAAACGGGCCAAGCGCTTCAGGGCGGGCCCGCTCGACGAGGTGCCCGGGCTCGGCGACACGCGGAAGCACGCCCTGATCAAGCACTTCGGTTCGGTGAAGAAGCTCCGGTCCGCCACAATCGACCAGATCTGCGAGGTTCCGGGGATAGGCCGCAAGACGGCCGAGACCGTCGCCGCGTTCCTCGCACAGGCGGCACCGGCCGCACCCGCCGTGAACACGGCGACAGGAGAGATCATTGAGGACGACGAGGAATCCGCGGCCACCACGGCCGCGTTCTCCCCGTCGGAACGGGGGCAGCAGGAATGACCGAGCACGACGGAGACGGAGCACACGTGAGTACGGGCACGACCGGGGAAACCGGCGAGACCGGGCCCAACGGGAACAACGGCGAGGCGGCCGAGGCGGCCATCCCCGAGCTGGTGATCATCTCGGGCATGTCGGGAGCCGGCCGCAGCACCGCCGCGAAGTGCCTGGAGGACCTCGGCTGGTTCGTCGTCGACAACCTGCCGCCCGCGCTGATCCCCACCATGGTGGAGCTCGGCGCCCGTTCGCAGGGCAATGTCGCCCGTATCGCCGTCGTCGTGGACGTCCGCGGCCGGCGCTTCTTCGACAACCTCCGCGAGTCCCTGGCCGACCTCGACGCCAAGGAGGTCACCCGGCGCATCGTCTTCCTGGAGTCCTCGGACGACGCCCTCGTGCGCCGATTCGAATCCGTACGCCGCCCCCACCCGCTCCAGGGCGACGGCCGGATCACCGACGGCATCGCGGCCGAGCGCGACCTGCTGCGCGAGCTGCGGGGCGACGCCGACCTGGTCATCGACACCTCCAGCCTCAACGTCCACGAGCTGCGGGCCAAGATGGACGCCCAGTTCGCGGGCGACGACGAGCCGCAGCTGCGCGCCACCGTCATGTCGTTCGGCTACAAGTACGGCCTGCCCGTCGACGCCGACCTCGTCGTCGACTGCCGGTTCCTGCCGAACCCCCACTGGGTCCCGGAGCTGCGCCCCTTCACCGGCCTCAACGAAGAGGTCTCCGGGTACGTCTTCAACCAGCCGGGCGCCAAGGAGTTCCTCGACCAGTACACCGAGCTGCTCCAGCTCATCGCCGCCGGTTACCGCCGCGAGGGCAAGCGGTACGTGACCATCGCCGTCGGCTGCACAGGCGGCAAGCACCGCAGCGTGGCCATGTCGGAGAAGCTGGCCGCGCGTCTGTCCTCGGAAGGCGTCGAGACCGTCCTCGTCCACCGGGACATGGGGCGCGAGTGACCGGACGCAACTTCCGCCTGCGGCGGCTGCGCGGCGGTGATGCCGCGCGCCCGCAGCGCAAGCGCGGCGCCCAGCCCAAGGTCGTCGCCCTCGGCGGCGGCATGGGCCTCTCGGCGTCGCTCACGGCGCTGCGCCGCATCACCGGCGACCTGACCGCGGTGGTCACCGTCGCGGACGACGGCGGCTCCAGCGGGCGGCTGCGCGACGAGCTCGGCGTACTGCCGCCCGGCGACCTGCGCAAGGCCCTCGCCGCGCTGTGCGGGGACGACGACTGGGGCCAGACCTGGTCGCGCGTCATCCAGCACCGCTTCCACAGCAGGGGCGACCTGCACGAGCACGCGGTGGGGAACCTGCTGATCGTCGCCCTGTGGGAACAGCTCGGCGACCACGTCCAGGCCCTGGACCTGGTCGGCCGGCTCCTCGGCGCGCACGGCCGCGTGCTGCCCATGTCGGCCGTGCCCCTGGAGCTCCAGGCGCTCGTACGGGGGCACGATCCGCTGCGCCCGGAGGACGTGGACACCGTCCGGGGCCAGGCGACCGTGGCGCTCACGCCCGGCGAGGTGCAGTCCGTGCACCTCGTCCCGCAGGACCCGCCGGCCGTGCCGGAGGCCGTCGCCGCGGTGCTCGACGCGGACTGGGTGGTGCTCGGGCCCGGCTCCTGGTTCTCCTCGGTGATCCCGCACCTCCTGGTGCCGGAGCTGCTCGACGCGCTCGTCGAGACGAAGGCCCGCCGGGTGCTGTCGCTCAACCTCGCGCCGCAACCCGGAGAAACCGATGGCTTCTCTCCGCAGCGTCATTTGGAGGTTTTGGGACGACACGCCCCTAAACTCGCCCTGGACGTGGTGTTGGCCGACGAGGCTGCCGTGCCCGACCGCGAGTCCCTCGCCGATGCCGCCAAGCGGCTCGGCGCGGCGGTCGAGCTGGCGCCGGTCGCCGCGCCGGACGGCTCCCCGAAGCACGATCCGGAGCTGCTGGCCGCCGCGTACGACCGTATTTTTCGGATGCATGGAAGGATCGGCCCATGGCGATGACGGCAGCGGTGAAGGACGAGATCTCCCGGCTACCCGTCACCCGGACCTGCTGCAGGAAGGCGGAGGTCTCGGCGATCCTTCGGTTCGCGGGCGGGCTGCACCTGGTGAGCGGCCGGATCGTGATCGAGGCGGAGCTGGACGTGAGCTTCGCGGCCCGCAGACTGAAGAAGGACATCCTTGAGATCTTCGGGCACCACTCCGAGCTGGTGGTGATGGCGCCGAGCGGCCTGCGGCGCGGGTCCCGTTACCTCGTACGGGTGGTGGCGGGCGGTGATCAGCTCGCGCGCCAGACGGGTCTGGTCGACGGCCGCGGCCGTCCGATCCGCGGTCTGCCCCCGCAGGTCGTCTCGGGTGCCACCTGCGACGCCGAGGCCGCCTGGCGCGGCGCGTTCCTCGCCCACGGCTCGCTCACCGAGCCCGGCCGCTCCTCCTCGCTGGAGGTCACCTGCCCGGGACCCGAGGCGGCACTCGCCCTCGTCGGCGCCGCCCGCAGGCTCTCCATCGGCGCCAAGGCGCGCGAGGTCCGCGGGGTCGACCGGGTCGTCGTACGGGACGGCGACGCCATCGGCGCCCTGCTGACCCGCCTCGGCGCGCACGAGTCGGTGCTGGCCTGGGAGGAGCGGCGGATGCGCCGCGAGGTCCGGGCCACCGCCAACCGGCTGGCCAACTTCGACGACGCCAACCTGCGCCGCTCGGCGCGCGCCGCGGTCGCCGCCGGCGCCCGGGTGGGGCGTGCGCTGGAGATCCTCGGCGAGGAGGTCCCCGAGCACCTCGCCGCCGCCGGGCGGCTGCGCATGGACCACAAGCAGGCGTCCCTGGAAGAGCTCGGCGCCCTGGCCGACCCGCCGCTCACGAAGGACGCGGTGGCCGGCCGGATCCGCCGGCTCCTCGCCATGGCCGACAAGCGGGCCCAGGACCTGGGCATCCCCGGCACGGAGTCCACGATCACCGAGGAGATGGCCGACGGCCTCGTCGGCTGACGCGCCGCGGGCCCGCCGCCGACGTCCCGCCGGGGCTTCGGCGGCGGGCCGTCCGCCCGGTACGCCCTATTGACATGACCATGGACTGTCATGAGCCTGTCGTCTGTTCACTGACGTGGCAGGCAACGGCAAGGGGGGCTCATGAGACGCAGAGCGAGATCGATCCTCGCAGCGGGCGCATTACTGATCGGCGGTGTGACGGCGGCACCCGCCGCTCAGGCCGACGGAACGGGACGGGCCGGGGCCGACACGGGCGCCGACGCCGTCAAGGTGTTCAACGCCGACGTCACGAAGGAGCAGGTCCCCCTGCTCCTCGCGGCCGGCCAGGACGCCCACGAGATGGGCGAACGCGCCCCGGAGAAGGGCACGGCCCGCGTCGAGCTCTTCCTCACCGACGCCCAGGCCCGGGAACTGGCCGCCAAGGGCGTCAGGAACCTCACGGAGCGCAAGGTCTCGGCGAAGACGGAGTCCCGCATCGCCGCGGCCGGGGACGGCGTCTACCGCCCGTACAGCGGCAAGGGCAATCTCCAGGAGGAGATCGTCAGGACCGGCCAGGCGCACCCGGACCTCACCAAGGTCGTCTCCATCGGCAAGACCGTCCAGGGCAAGGACATCCTCGCCCTCAAGCTCACCAAGGGCGCGAAGAAGACCAAGGACGGCGCCAAGCCCTCCGTCCTGTACCTCTCCAACCAGCACGCCCGTGAGTGGATCACCCCGGAGATGACCCGGCGGCTGATGCACCACTATCTGGACCGGTACGGCAAGGACCGCCGGATCACGAAGATCGTGGACTCCACCGAGCTGTGGTTCGTGCTGTCCGCCAACCCGGACGGCTACGACTGGACCCACGACCCGGCCGGCGACCGCCTCTGGCGCAAGAACATGCGCGACAACGACGGCGACGGCAAGCACACCGCGAGCGACGGCGTCGACCTCAACCGCAACTTCGCCTACAAGTGGGGCTACGACAACGAGGGGTCCTCGCCCAACCCCGCCGGCGCGACCTACCGCGGCGCTTCCCCCATGTCAGAGCCCGAGACCCGCGTGCTCGACCGCTTCCAGAAGCGCATCGGCTTCGAATACGGCATCAACTACCACTCCGCCGCCGAACTGATCCTCTACGGAGTCGGCTGGCAGGTCGCCACCCCGACCCCCGACGACGTGCTCTACAGGGCGCTCGCGGGAACGCCCGAGAAGCCTGCCGTTCCCGGGTACCACCCGCAGGTCTCCTCCGAGCTCTACACCACGAACGGCGAGGCCGACGGGCACGCGGCCAACATCAACGGCACGATGATGTTCACGCCGGAGATGACCACCTGCCAGACGGCGTCGAACATCGACCCCGACGACCGGTGGAAGCCCGAGGACTGCCAGTCCGGCTTCAACTTCCCCGACGACGAGAAGCTGATCCAGGCCGAGTTCGCCAAGAACGTCCCCTTCGCGCTCTCCGTCGCCGAGACCGCCGCACACCCCGACCGGCCCTCCTCGGCCGTCGGCATGGACGCCCCCGACTTCACGGCCGACGCCTTCACCACCTCCTACGCGCGCGGCGGCGACCAGGAGGTCGCCGTGACCGCGCGCAGGTCCGTACGGGACAAGGAGCTCAACTACCGCGTCAACGGCGGCCGTACGCACCAGGAGGACCTGGAGCGCTGGAAGGGCGGTGAGACCTACGGCGGCGAGGACAACCTCTGGTTCGACGAGTACCGCGCCGAGGTCGGGGACGCCGGACCGGGCGACACGGTGGAGGTGTGGTTCACCGGACGCACCAGGGCCGGAAAGCGCACCTCCAGCGAGCACTTCACGTACACGGTCGCGGAGCGTCCCCGGGCGGACACCCTGGTGATCGCCGAAGAGGGCGCACCGGCGCAGCACGCCCAGAAGTACGTCGACGCGCTCCGCGCGAACGGCCGCCGCGCCGTCGTCTGGGACGTCGCCGCCCAGGGCGCGCCGCACGCGCTCGGCGTCCTTTCCCACTTCCGCACCGCGGTCCACTACACCGGCGCGAAGGCGCCCACCGGCCCCACCCAGCTCGCCGTACGGGCCTTCCTGAACGAGGGCGGAAAGCTGATCGAGGCGGGTGAACTGGCGGGCGGCAACGCGGTCGTCGGCCCGGCCGTCACCAACGACTTCAGCCAGTACTACCTCGGCGCCCACGGCCGTGCCAACGCCACCGGGGCCACCGGCTTCAAGGGCGCGGGCACCCTCGCGGGAGCGGACGGCCCGCTCACCGCGGCGCCCGGCAACCCGCTGGACGCGGCGGGCGCGTACACCGTCACCTCGGACGTCCTGCCGGTCGAGCAGTTCCCGCAGTTCCGGAGCGCGCACGCGGGTCTGTACACGGGCGTCGTCAATCCGTACGCCCCGTACGCGGGCCAGTGGATGGCCGCCGCCGCGCACGAGGACAACGACTGGAAGCGCCTCACCCGCACGATCGACCTGACCGGGGTGAGCGCCGCCGACAAGCCGCAGCTGCGGCTCGCCCTCAACTGGAACACGGAGACCGCGTACGACCACGCCGTCCTGGAGGCGCACACCGAGGGCGCCGACGACTGGACCACGCTGCCCGAGGCGGGCGGTGCGACCGGGACCACCGTTCCGGCCGAGTGCGACCAGGGCTACTTCATCAACGGCCACCCCTTCCTGCGCCACTACCTGACCCTGGAGTCCGGCGGCTGCCGGGCGACCGGAACCACCGGCGCCTGGAACAGCTTCACCGGCTCGTCCGGGGGCTGGAAGCAGGTCGCGTTCGACCTCGGCGCCTACGCGGGCAAGAAGGTCGAACTGTCGCTGAGCTCCATCACCGACCCCGGCAGCGGCGGCCGCGGCGTCTTCGCCGACGACGCGCGTCTGACCGTCGGCGGGACCGACAAGGAGAGCGAAGGCTTCGAGACGTCGCTCGGGGCCTGGACGGTCCCGGGCGCACCGGCCGGCAGCCCCGCGGTCGGGGGCGACTGGGCGAGGTCCGGCGAGCTCTTCAAGTCGTACGCGGCGGTCACCACCGGTGACACCGTGCTCTTCGGCTTCGGCCTGGAGCACGTGCCGGGCGCCGGCGAGCGGGCCGCGCTGCTCGGAAAGGCGCTGGGTTCCCTGCGGCGCTGACCGCCCGGTTCCGGCCGCGCCGCTGACTGTCGGTGACCGGTTCCGCCGGGACGCGCCCGGCGGTCCGTATCCCTACTGGGGAGTACGGGCCGCCGGGCCGTGTCCGGGCCCGCTCGATGTCACTCACAGCGCCGCGTAGAGGTAGGGTCGGAAGCGGTCGGGGACATCCCATACATCTCGCCGGCGTCGAAACCCGGCGTACCAACGAGGAGATCGGTTTCGTGACGATCCGCGTAGGCATCAACGGCTTCGGCCGCATCGGCCGCAACTACTTCCGGGCGCTGCTGGAGCAGGGTGCGGACATCGAGATCGTGGCTGTCAACGACCTGGGTGACACTGCGACCACGGCACACCTGCTGAAGTACGACACCATCCTCGGCCGCCTCAAGGCCGAGGTGTCGCACACGGCGGACACCATCACCGTCGACGACCACACCATCAAGGTCCTCTCCGAGCGCAACCCGGCGGACATTCCGTGGGGCGAGCTGGGCGTCGACATCGTGATCGAGTCCACCGGCATCTTCACCAAGAAGGCGGACGCGGAGAAGCACCTGGCCGGCGGCGCGAAGAAGGTCCTCATCTCGGCTCCGGCCAAGAACGAGGACATCACCATCGTGATGGGCGTCAACCAGGACAAGTACGACCCGGCCAACCACCACGTCATCTCCAACGCCTCCTGCACCACGAACTGCGTGGCGCCGATGGCCAAGGTTCTCGACGAGAACTTCGGCATCGTCAAGGGCCTGATGACGACGGTGCACGCGTACACCAACGACCAGCGCATCCTGGACTTCCCGCACTCGGACCTGCGTCGCGCCCGCGCCGCGGCCGAGAACATCATCCCGACCACCACGGGTGCCGCCAAGGCCACCGCCCTGGTCCTCCCGCAGCTCAAGGGCAAGCTCGACGGCATCGCGATGCGCGTCCCCGTCCCGACCGGCTCGGTCACCGACCTCGTCATCACGCTGGAGCGCGAGGTCACCAAGGACGAGATCAACGCGGCCTTCCAGAAGGCGGCCGAGGGCGAGCTCAAGGGCATCGTCGAGTACACCGTCGACCCGATCGTGTCCTCCGACATCGTCAACGAGCCGGCTTCCTGCACCTTCGACTCGTCGCTGACCATGGCCGAGGGCACTCAGGTCAAGGTCATCGGCTGGTACGACAATGAGTGGGGCTACTCCAACCGGCTCGTAGACCTCACGGTCTTCGTCGGCGGCCAGCTCTGATCCGTACGGCAGGCACCTCGATGTGAGTACAGGGCCCGGCAGCGCAACGCGGCGCTGCCCGGGCCCTGTCATGTGTCTTGTCTCCCCAAGGAGTCCAGTAACAGATGAAGACGATCGACGAACTTCTCGACGAAGGGGTCGCCGGCAAGCGGGTTTTCGTCCGCGCCGACCTCAACGTGCCGCTCGAAGGCACGGCCATCACCGACGACGGACGCATCCGCGCCGTCCAGCCGACGATCGAGAAGCTCGCCGCCGCGGGCGCCCGGGTCGTCGTCGCCTCGCACCTGGGCCGCCCCAAGGGCGCCCCGGACCCGGCCTTCTCCCTGGCACCGGCCGCCGCGCGCCTCGGTGAACTGCTCAAGACCGAGGTCGCCTTCGCGACCGACACGGTCGGCGAGTCGGCCAAGGCCGTCGTCGCGGGCCTGGCCGACGGCCAGGTGGCCGTCGTCGAGAACCTGCGCTTCAACGCCGGCGAGACCTCGAAGGACGACGCCGAGCGCGGCGCCTTCGCGGACCAGCTGGCGCAGCTCGCCGACGTGTACGTCGGCGACGGCTTCGGCGCCGTGCACCGCAAGCACGCCTCGGTCTTCGACCTCCCGGCACGCCTGCCGCACGTCGCGGGCGGCCTCATCGCCACGGAGGTCGGCGTCCTGAAGAAGCTCACCGAGGACGTCTCGCGGCCGTACGCCGTGGTCCTCGGCGGTGCCAAGGTCTCCGACAAGCTCGGCGTGATCGACCACCTGCTGGAGAAGGCCGACCGCATCCTGGTCGGCGGCGGCATGGCGTACACCTTCCTCAAGGCCCAGGGCCACGAGGTCGGCATCTCGCTGCTCCAGGAGGACCAGATCCCGACGGTCCTGGAGTACCTTGAGCGCGCCGAGGCCAAGGGCGTGGAGTTCGTGCTCCCCGTCGACGTACTGGTCTCGCCGGAGTTCCCGGACCTCAGGACGAAGGCCCCGGCGAACCCCACGACGGTCGCCGCGGACGCCATCCCGGCCGACCAGGAGGGTCTGGACATCGGTCCCGAGACCCGCAAGCTGTACGCATCGAAGCTCGCCGACGCGGCCACCGTCTTCTGGAACGGTCCGATGGGCGTCTTCGAGCACCCCGACTACGCCGAGGGCACCAAGGCGGTCGCCCAGGCCCTCGTCGACAGCCCGGCCTTCACGGTGGTCGGTGGTGGCGACTCCGCCGCCGCCGTCCGCATCCTGGGCTTCGACGAGAACGCATTCGGCCACATCTCGACCGGTGGCGGCGCCAGCCTCGAATACCTCGAGGGCAAGACGCTTCCCGGCCTCGCCGCACTGGAGGACTGACCCAGCATGACCACGCGCACCCCGCTGATGGCGGGCAACTGGAAGATGAACCTCAACCACCTCGAGGCCATCGCGCACGTCCAGAAGCTCGCCTTCGCACTCGCGGACAAGGACTACGACTTCGTCGAGGTCGCCGTCCTGCCCCCCTTCACCGACCTGCGGTCCGTGCAGACGCTGGTGGACGGCGACAAGCTCAAGATCAAGTACGGCGCCCAGGACCTCTCGGCGCACGACTCCGGCGCGTACACCGGTGAGATCTCGGGCGCGATGCTCTCCAAGCTCAAGTGCACGTACGTCGCCGTCGGCCACTCCGAGCGCCGGCAGTACCACAACGAGACCGACGAGATCTGCAACGCCAAGGTGAAGGCCGCGTACCAGCACGGCCTAACGCCGATCCTGTGCGTCGGCGAGGGCCTGGACGTCCGCAAGGCCGGCAACCAGGTCGCCCACACGCTCGCCCAGCTCGACGGCGGCCTCAAGGACGTACCGGCCGAGCAGGCCGAGTCCGTCGTGATCGCGTACGAGCCGGTGTGGGCCATCGGCACCGGCGAGGTCGCCACCCCCGAGGACGCGCAGGAGGTCTGCGGAGCGATCCGCGGCCGTCTCGCGGAGCTGTACTCGCAGGAGCTGGCCGACAAGGTCCGCATCCAGTACGGCGGCTCGGTCAAGTCCGGGAACGTCGCCGCGATCATGGCGCAGCCGGACGTCGACGGGGCCCTGGTGGGCGGTGCGGCGCTGGACTCCGACGAGTTCGTCAAGATCGTCCGGTTCCGCGACCAGTGAGTAGGCCGTAGGGCCGATCCGTCGTACCCTGGCGGGGGCCGGCACGGCTGTCAGCAGCCGTCCGGCCCTCGTCGTCCGTCTCCGAAGTCCGAAGTCCGAGGAAGTTGGTCCAGCCGTGGTTATGGGGTTCTCGATCGCCCTGATCGTATTCAGCCTGCTGCTGATGCTGCTGGTTCTGATGCACAAGGGGAAGGGCGGCGGTCTCTCCGACATGTTCGGTGGCGGCATGCAGTCGTCGGTCGGTGGTTCCTCGGTCGCCGAGCGCAACCTCGACCGCATCACCGTGGTGGTCGGTCTGATCTGGTTCGCGTGCATCATCGTGCTCGGCCTGCTGATGAAGCTGGACAGCTGACCCGACGTCCGGTACGGAGACGGGAGCGCGGCCTATCATGGGTGCGCGACTCGTGTCCGCGCGGGCGGGGTGCAACTCCGGCCACTGGACGCGCGTTGGGCCCTACGTAGACTGGGGCGCCCGCAGCTGAGCTGTTTCGACGACTCCGCGGCGGCAGCCGCTGACTGACGCAGTCCAGCACATCACGCAGGGAGTTACGACCGTGGCAAGTGGCAACGCGATCCGGGGAAGCCGGGTCGGAGCGGGGCCGATGGGCGAGGCTGAGCGCGGCGAGTCCGCGCCCCGTCTGCGCATCTCCTTCTGGTGCTCGAACGGGCACGAGACGCAGCCGAGCTTCGCCAGTGACGCTCAGGTCCCGGACACGTGGGACTGCCCGCGCTGCGGGTTCCCGGCCGGACAGGACCGGGACAACCCGCCGGCTCCACCGCGCACCGAGCCCTACAAGACGCACCTCGCGTACGTGAGGGAACGGCGCAGCGACGCGGACGGCGAGGCGATCCTCGCCGAGGCGCTCGCCAAACTGCGGGGCGAAATCTAGGATTCGCGGTCCGGCCGGACGCCTTCGGGCGTCCGGCCGGAGCGCTTTCGGCGGCCGATTGTCAGTGGCGGCCCCTACGGTTCTCGAAGCAGGTGAACCGGAGGGGGAGTTGTGACGACGCACCATGCCGCGACGGCGGAGCCGCCCGCGACGCGAAGCCCGGCGCCGGCCTGGCGCGGGGCTTTCGGCCGGCTGTGGACGGCGGCCGTCGTCTCGAAGTTCGGTGATGCGCTGCGCGCCGCCGCACTGCCGCTGCTCGCCGCCTCGCTGACGTCCGACCCCGTACTCGTGGCGCTGGTGACGGCGTGCGGCTACCTGCCGTGGCTGCTGTTCGGGCTGCTCGGCGGCGCGGTCGCCGACCGGGTCGACCAGCGGCGGGCGATGTGGACCGTGGACCTGGTGCGGGGCGCGCTCATGGCCGCGTTCGCGGTGGCGGTCGCCCTCGGCCACGCCTCGATCGCGCTGCTGATCGCCCTCGCCTTGGCGCTCACCACGCTCCAGACCCTCTTCGACAACGCGGCCACGGCCCTGCTGCCCTCGCTGGTGCCCGAGGCCGCGCTGGGCAGCGCCAACGCCCGCCTGCTGACCGGGCAGCAGATCGCGGGCGGCTTCCTGGCCGCCCCGCTGGTGCCCGCGCTGCTGCTGGCCGGCGCGGCATTCCCGTACGCCGTGGACGCCGCGACGTACGTCCTGGGGGCGGTGCTGATCGCCTCCCTGCGGGCGCCGGCGCCGGAGCGGGCGCCGAGAGCGGCGGGCGCCACGCTGCGCGGGGACATCGCCGAGGGGCTGCGGGCGCTGTGGCGCGACCGGGTGCTGCGCGGGCTCTGCGTCGCCACGACCCTGTGCAACGTCGGCATGGCCGCGCTCATCGCCACACTGGTCCTGCACGTCACCGGGTGGCTCGACGGCGGCCCCGGCGGTTACGCGGCGGCCGTCACGGCGTACGGCGTGGGCAGCGTGGCGGGCGGGGTGCTCGCGGGACGGCTCAGCGCGCGCATCGGGCGGGTGGGCAGCGTCCTGGCCGCCGGGGCGGTGCAGGCCGGCTGCCTGGCCGCGACGGGGCTGGTCCGTGAGCTGTGGGTGACGGTCGCCGCGCTCGCGCTGTTCGGCTTCATGGGGCTGGTGTGGAACACCCATCAGGTGACGCTCATGCAGGAGCGCAGCCCCGCCGCGCTGCTGGGGCGGATCGGCTCGGCGTTCCGCACCCTGGCGATCGCCGGCGCTCCGCTCGGCGCGCTGCTGGGCGGATTCGCCGCGTCCGCCTGGGGGCTGAACACGCCCGCTCTGCTGGCCGCCGGGCTCTTCGCGGTGGGCACAGCATCGCTGGCCGCTCTGATCAATTAGGTTGGAGGAGCAGCGGGGCATGCACGCAGGTACGAGAAGAAGTGGGCTGATGTCCGAGATGAACGCAGAAAGCCGTACCAGGCTCAACCAGACCCCCGAGTGGGCCGCTCTCGCGAAGCACCGCGAGCAGCTCGGGCAGACGCATCTGCGAGAACTGTTCGCCGCCGATCCGCAGCGGGGCAGCGCGTACACCCTCACGGTCGGTGACCTCCGTCTCGACTGTTCCAAGCACCTGGTGACGGACGAGACGCTGGGGCTGCTGCGCGAACTGGCCGGGGCGGCCGGGGTGGCGGAGCTGCGGGACGCCATGTTCCGGGGCGAGAAGATCAACACGACCGAGGACCGCGCGGTGCTGCACACCGCCCTGCGCGCCCCGCGCGACGCGGTGATCGAGGTCGACGGCGAGAACGTCGTGCCCGCCGTGCACGCGGTGCTCGACAAGATGGCCGCCTTCGCCGAGCGGGTCAGGTCGGGGCAGTGGACCGGCCACACCGGCAAGCGCATCAGGAACGTCGTCAACGTCGGCATCGGCGGCTCCGACCTCGGACCCGCCATGGCGTACGAGGCGCTGCGCTCCTTCACCGACCGGGACCTGACGGTCCGCTTCGTCTCGAACGTAGACGGGGCCGACCTGCACGAGGCCGTGCACGACCTGGACGCCGCCGAGACGCTGTTCATCATCGCCTCCAAGACCTTCACGACGATCGAGACCATCACCAACGCCACCTCGGCGCGCGACTGGCTGCTGACGAACCTGCGGGCGGACGCCGGCGCCGTCGCGAAGCACTTCGTGGCGCTGTCCACCAACGCCGAGAAGGTCGCCGACTTCGGCATCGACACGGCGAACATGTTCGAGTTCTGGGACTGGGTCGGCGGACGCTACTCGATGGACTCGGCCATCGGCCTGTCGCTGATGATCGCCATCGGTCCGGACCGCTTCCGCGAGATGCTCGACGGCTTCCACCTCGTCGACGAGCACTTCCGCACCGCCCCCGCCGAGGAGAACGCGCCGCTCCTGCTCGGTCTTCTCGGCGTCTGGTACGGGGCGTTCTTCGGCGCGCAGGCCCACGCGGTCCTCCCGTACAGCCACTACCTGTCGAAGTTCACCGCGTACCTCCAGCAGCTCGACATGGAGTCCAACGGCAAGTCCGTCGACCGCGAGGGCAACCCGGTCGACTGGCAGACGGGGCCCGTGGTCTGGGGCACGCCGGGGACGAACGGGCAGCACGCGTACTACCAGTTGCTCCACCAGGGCACGAAGATGATCCCGGCGGACTTCATCGGCTTCGCCCGGCCGGTCGCCGGCCTGCTGCCCGGCCTGGAGGCCCAGCACGACCTGCTCATGGCGAACTTCTTCGCCCAGACGCAGGCGCTGGCCTTCGGCAAGACGCCCGAGGAGGTGCGGGCGGAAGGCGTCGCCGAGGAGTTGGTGCCGCACAAGACGTTCCGCGGCAACCACCCGACCACGACGATCCTCGCGGAGGAACTGACCCCTTCGGTGCTGGGGCAGTTGATCGCGCTGTACGAGCACAAGGTCTTCGTCCAGGGCGCCGTCTGGAACATCGACTCGTTCGACCAGTGGGGCGTCGAGCTCGGCAAGGTCCTCGCCAAGAAGATCGAGCCGGTGCTCACCGGCGGCGGCGCGGGCGGCGAGGAGCTGGACAGCTCGACCGCGACGCTCGCCGCCACGTACCGGACGCTGCGCGGTCGCTGACCGGGCGGAGGGGGAGGCCGGCCGATGACCGGGACCGGGTCCGGGGGGACTCTGCGGCTGAGGCCGCCGAACAACACGCTCGACCGGCGGGCCGTCGGCTGGTGGCGGACCCGGTGCCTCCTGCTGACCGCGGGACCGGTGGCGGTGCCGGCCGTGCTGGGCGCGTTCCTCGCGCCCGCGCGGCCGTGGCTGCTGGTGGCCGCCGGGGCGGTGGCGGTCCTCGGCACGGCCGCCTCCGTCCTCCTGCCGCAGTGGTGGTTCCGGGTGCACCGCTGGGAGGTCACGGACGACGCGGTGTACGTGCGTACCGGGTACGTCTGGCAGGAGTGGCGGATCGCACCGATGTCGCGGATCCAGACCGTGGACACCGTACGCGGCCCCTTGGAGCAGGCGTTCGGGCTGGCCACGGTCATCGTGACCACCGCGTCGTCCAAGGGCGCGGTGAGGATCGAGGGGCTCGACCACGCCCTCGCCGCCGGGCTCGCCGAGCGGCTGACCGTACTGACGCGGGCCACGCCCGGGGACGCGACGTGAGCGTCCCCGGGCGTGGGCAGGGACCGGCCGCCGGTGACGGCTGGCGGCGGCTCGCTCCGCGTACGGTGCTCGCCGCCGCGCTGGTCATGGCGGGCGTCGCGGCCGGTGCGGGGCTGCCCGTGTTCGCCGGGCTCGTCGGCGGCAGACCCGTGTGGCAGGCGCTCGGCTGGGTGCTGGGCGGAGCCGCGCTGGTCGTCGTGGGCGGATCCGCGCTCGACGGTGTGCGGTGGCGCCGGACGCGGTACCGCGTGGGCGCCGAACGGGTCGAACTCCGCACGGGACTGCTGCTCGTCAAGCGCCGCTCGCTGGCGCGCGAGCGCGTCCGCAGCGTCGACCTGACGGCGAACGTGCTGCTGCGGGTCCTCGGGCTGGTGCGGGTCCGCATCGGTACGGGCGAGAACACGGGCGGCGGCGAGTCCACCCTCGAACTCGACGCCGTCACGCGCGAGGAGGGCGAGCGGCTTCGTACGGAGTTGCTGGACCGCGGACCGGCGGGTGCGGCCGGTGCCGTCCCGCAGCGGGAGGGCGAACTCGCGGTCCTCGACCCCGGCTGGATCAGGTACGCGCCGCTGTCGTTCGTGGCCCCCGCGCTGGGTGGCGCGGCGGTGGGCGGCCTGATGCAGGTCAGCGAGTGGTTCGGCGCGCGGGGGCGGCTGATCGGCTGGGCACGGGACCGCTTCCAGGACACACCGGTGCCGTGGATCGTCGTGGTGCTCGTCGCGGGGGCCGGTGCGGCGGGGGTCGTGGGGGCGCTCGGCCTGTGGGCCGAGAGGTGGTGGAACTACCGGCTGGAACGGGAACCCGGAGGCACCCTGCGGGTGCGACGCGGCCTGTTCACCACGCGGTCGATATCCGTCGAGGAGCGGAGGCTGCGCGGTGTGGAGCTCGTCGAGCCGCTCGGCGTGCGCCTGGTGGGCGCGGCGCGGGTCGACGCGGTCGCCACGGGGCTGTCGACGGGGGAGGACGGCGGCGCTCACGCGGATCACAGGACGCTGCTGCCCGCCGTCCCCCGGGCCACGGCGGAGGAGGTGGCGGCCCACGTCCTGCGCGAGTCCGCCTCGCCGACGCGCGCGGCCGGCCTCACGCCGCATCCGCCGGCCGCGCGTACGCGCCGGCTGCGCCGGGCGGCGGGCGCGGCGCTGGCCCCGGTGCTCGTCCTCGCATTCCTCGGCTTGCTGCTGACCGACGCCCTGCTGTACGCGGCCGTGGTGAGCGGCGTGGTGCTGCTGCCACCGGCGGTGCTGCTGGGGCGGGACGCCTACCGCAGCCTGGGGCACGGGGTCAGCGGCGGCTACCTGGTGGCGCGGTCGGGGACGGTGCGGCGGACGACGGTCGCGTTGCAGCGGAGCGGGGTGATCGGCTGGACGATCAAGCAGTCCGTGTTCCAGCGGCGGGTCGGCCTGGTCACGCTCACCGCGACCACCGCCGCCGGGGCGGGCGCGTACTCCGTCCACGACGCCGCCGAGAGCGAGGGCCTGCACTTCGCCGACACGTCGGTACCGGGCCTGCTGGCGCCTTTCCTGGAGCGGTCCGGGGACTGAGCTGCTGCTCGCGCCCCGCCGGCTGGGCACGTACCGGGCGCGCACACGCGGCCCGTGCTTGACGGCCCGGCCGCCGGACCGGTCGGCGTGCCTGCCGAGCGGGGGCGCTGGCCGGGAGCCGAGGGCTGGGACCGGAGAGACGTCCCCGGGGCGGTGGCGGGTGGTCCGGGCGGGGGAGCGCACGACCTTGGTGAGCCGGCGGCTGACCAGCGTTGGTGCCGGCCGCGCGCTGACGTGCTTCCCGGGAGGGCTGGGGCAGGCGGCCGTGGTGAGGGTGTGCGGCGGCGGGTGGTTCGGGCGGCGTGGTGGGCGGCGGCCTCGTGGAGTCGGCGGCTGGCCCGCGCCGGCAGTCGGCCGTGTGCCGGCGTGGCTCCGGTGGGCCGGGGCTGGCGGCTCCTGCCGGTTCGTGGATCCCGACAGTGGTGGCCGGGGCCGGGTCAGACGGCCGTGGTGAGGGTGTCCGCGGGGCGGTGGCGGGTGGTTCGGGCGGCGTGGTGGGCGGCGGCCTCGTGGAGTCGGCGGCTGGCCCGCGCGGGCAGTCGGCCGTGTGCCGGCGTGGCTCCGGTGGGCCGGGGCCGGCGGCTCCTGCCGGTTCGTGGACCCCGACAGTGGTGGCCGGGGCCGGGTCAGACGGCCGTGGTGAGGGTGTCCGCAGGTCGGTGGCGGGTGGCTCGGGCGGCGGGGAGTGCGGCGGCCGCGGCCGCGCCCAGGACCGCCGCCGTCACCACCGCCAGCAGGACGAGGGGCGAAGGGGACTGCGCGATGCCGGCGCCCACGCCGCTCGACGCGCCCTGCGCGTCGATCAGCGTGTCGGCCAGCAGCACTCCGAGCGCCGCACCCGCCGCCGCGGCGGCCAGCGCCGTCAGGGCGGCGGATATGACGATCATCGACGTGACCTGGCGCGGGGTCAGGCCGATCGCCTTCAGCGCCGGCAGATCGCGTTCACGCGCCCGTACGCTCGCACCGATCACGGTGAGCAGCTCGGTCAGGCCGATCAGGGCCAGTACGGCGATCAGCCCCACGACCACGCCCCGGGCCGGAGCGAGTCCGTCGGCGGGT
Source organism: Streptomyces sp. NPDC054887 (assembly GCF_053610585.1). Classification (NCBI taxonomy): domain Bacteria; kingdom Bacillati; phylum Actinomycetota; class Actinomycetes; order Kitasatosporales; family Streptomycetaceae; genus Streptomyces; species Streptomyces sp. NPDC054887. The sequence continues at coordinate 26,202 of NZ_JBSGYQ010000070.1, forward strand.
CCGGTCGTCGCGCCGAGGTCCAGCCGGCCGTCCAGCGCGCCCGCCAGTTCTGCCCTCACCGCGTCCGCGTCCGCCCCGGGCCGCAAGCGCACCTGGTAGAAGGCCGGTGCGAGGGAAGGGTCGCGTTCGCGGAGGGTGTCGAGGTCGGTGGTGACGACCCGGCCGGCGTTCTCCGGTTCGATCACCCGGCCGACGACGTGCAGGATCTGCGGCCGCCCGCCGACCGTCATCCGCACCCAGTCGCCGACCTCGATGCCGAGATGGTCCAGCAGCCCCTGGCCCGCCACGGCCTCGTCGGGCTCCCGGGGCGCACGCCCCTCGGCCGGGTCGAAGGCGTACGGCCGGGCCCGGGAACCGAGGCCGCGCAGCGCGATCGTGCCCGTCTGGCCGGGGACCAGCGCCGCGACCTCCACCCCGGGGTGGGCGGAGGCGACCTTGGGATGCGCGTCCAGTACGGCCCGTACCTCGTGGTCCTCCAGGTCCTCCGCCGCGCGTGCCGTCAGTTCCGCCGCCGCGCCGTTCGCGCCCGCCCGGCCCTGGAGGCCGTCCAGCGTCGACCAGGCGCTCAGCGCGACCGTGATCAGCAGGACCGGCAGGGCCAGCCGGGCGATCGAGGACAGGGCGCGTGTCCGGCGGCCGAACGCCGCGTGCCAGCCGAGCACCGCCGCGGGCGCGGCGCCCAGCCCGAGCGCCCGCCGGGCCGCCGCCGGCATCCGGCCGCGTACCGGCACGGCGTACCGCAGCGCCGGCACGGGCGGCACCCGCCCCGCCCGCCACGCGGCGAGGCCGGTCGCAGCGCCGATGACCAGCAGCGCGGCGGCTGGCAGCGACAAGAGCACGGAGGTGTGGCCCGGCAGGTCCCGCCACACGCCGACCGCCTCGCCGATCCGGCCCGGCATCCGCGCACCCAGCGTCTCCACCAGCGCTGTTCCCAGCACGACACCGGTCAGGGCGAAGGCGAGGTGCTGGACGAGGAAGATGCGCACCACCTGGGCGGGTGTGAAGCCGATCGCCTTCAGGACGGCGATGTCCCGCAGATGGCCGCGGATCCGGGCGCTGATCGCGCCGGTCACCGCCAGCGCGGCGGCCAGCAGCGCGCCCAGTCCGAAGACGCCCAGGAGCAGGCCGAGCAGCCGGCTGTCGCTCTGCGCCTCGGCGCGCGCCTGGTGCCAGTGGGACACCTCGGCGACCTCGCCGGCGCCCAGCGCGGTGACGGCCCGCTGCACCGCGAAGTCCGTGTCGTCGGGGTCGTCGAGCCGCACCCCCACGACCTGCCCCGCGCGGTCGGCCGGCGCGCCGGTGAGGGCCGGTTCACCGGGCAGCACCCAGCCGGTGCCGGGCCGGTCGCCGGGCCGGTAGGGGGACTCGGCGCTGTCCGCGACGCCGAGCACGGTCAGCGTGCGTACGGACGACCCGTCGGCCGGCAGCGACAGGGTGTCCCCCGGCCCCGCCCACAGCGCGCGGGCCAGACTGCTCTCCAGTACGACGCCCCCCGCCGCGCCCGGCTCCAGCCAGCGTCCCGAGGTGACCAGGGGGCGGCCCGTCGAGGGGCGGCCGGCGGCTCCGCGCAGTTCGACGGCGGCCTCGGCGCCCCGGGACCGCAGGGTCGTACGGGCCGTGCGGTACGGACCGGAGAGCGCGTCGACCCCGTCGAGCCGAGCCAGCCCCGCAGCGTCGGCGGAACGGCTGGTGTGGATCCACACATGGGCGCCGCGCGACTCGTTGAACACCCGCTGCCAGGGGTTCGCCGCGTAACCGAGGAGTGCGCCGGCCAGGAGCAGCGACACGATGATCCCGGCGGTCGCGAGCACGATGAACAGCGCCTCGCCGCGGTGCGTGCGCAGGTCGGCGTGCGCCCAGCGCAGGGTGGCCCGCACCCCGTCAGTCCTTCAGTTCGAGCACGCCGGCGACGCCCCGGCCGCCGCCGGCCCTGCCGCCGAGCGCCGCGTCGTCGGCGACGCGGCCGTCGAAGAAGCTGATGACCCGGTCCGCCGAGCTGGCCAGCCGGTGGTCGTGGGTGACCAGCAGAATGGTCTGTCCGCGCTGGTGGAAGCGGGAGAGCAGCCGCATCACCTCGCGGGTGCCCTTGCTGTCCAGGCTGCCGGTCGGCTCGTCGGCGAGCAGCAGCCCGGGGTGGTTGACCAGGGCGCGCGCCAGGGCGACGCGCTGCTGCTCGCCGCCGGACAGCTCGCCCGGCATGCTGCGCTCCCTGCCTTCGAGGCCCAGCTCGGCGAGCAGCTTCTCGCGCTCGGCGCGGGCCTGTCGCGCGTTGCTCCCGGCGAGCAGCGCCGGCAGCTCGATGTTGTCGGCGACCGTCAGGTTGGACACCAGGTTGAAGAACTGGAACACGACGCCGATCCGGCGGCGGCGCAGCACCGCCCAGCGCGCCTCGCTAAGGCCGTCGACCCGCGTGCCGTCCAGCCAGATGCCGCCGCTGTCCGGCCGCTGGAGGCCGCCGAGCAGGTGCAGCAGCGTGGACTTCCCCGCGCCGGACGGGCCGGTGACCGCGACGAACTCGCCCGGGTGGATCGTCAGGTCGACGCCGCGCACGGCGTGCACGGGGGCGCCCTCGCCCCGGTGGGTCTTGACGAGCCCTTCGGTGCGAAGGACGGGGACGGGGCCGCCGGGGGCGGGCGCGGCAGGGGAGCGCGGGGAGGGCGCGGCGGAGGGAACGCCGGCGAGTGCCTCGTCGCTCATTCCAGCTCCTCCTGACAGCGTTCCAGCCAGTCGAGGTCGGCCTGCAGATGCAGCATCGCGCCCTCGATCAGCAACTGGGAGATCCGGTTGTCCCGGTCCTCGGCGGCGGCGAGCTTCGACAGGTCCCGCAGGGTGTTGAGGTACTGCCGCCGCTGCTTGTTGATGAGAGTGATCTGGTCGGCCATGCCGGAGGCCGGTGCGAGGGCGAGCTTCATGAAGAACTCGTCGCGCACGCGCGGCTCGTCGGTCGGATCCTCGAACCAGACATGCAGTGCTTCCCGCCCGGCGTCCGTCAGCCGGTAGATCTTCTTGTTCGGCCGGGCCGACTGGGCGATCTCCTCGCCCTCGATCAGACCGGACTTCTCCAGCCGGCCGAGCGTGACGTAGATCTGGCCGACGTTCGGCTGAGGGTACGCGGCACCCAGCAGTTGCTCAAGCCCCTGCTTGAGCTCGTACCCGTGGGCCGGTCCGCGGGCGAGGAGGGCCAGAAGGGGCAGGCGCACGCGTGCTCTCCTCCTCCCCGTTCGGTACGTCGTCCGCACCTGCTCGTCGCGGCCGGGACCGACCGCCGTCGGAGTGTGGCCCGTATCGCCCTGGTGTTGTACGTCGGGCTCTAGTATCGCCCATGCCCAACGGGTATACATGGCCCCTGACGCCACTCGACGACGAATGACGCCGGTGCCCGAGGAGTGAACCTATGCGGTGGATACGAGCCGCCGGAAGGGGACTCCTGGCCGTCGCCGTCGTCGTGGCCGGTTACGCGGGGGGCGTCGTGCGCCCCGACGGGCCGCCGGGCGGCGGGGACGGGCGCGGGCCCATGACGCTGGCCACGGCCGGCGATCTCACGGGCTATCTCGGTCCGCTGCTGGACGGCTGGAACCGTACGCATCCCGACGAGAAGGTCACCCTCGTCGAGCTGCCCGAATCGGCCGACGAGACGCGGGCGCAGATGATCACCGAACTGCGGACCGGCCGGGGGCGGTTCGACGTACTCAACATCGACGTCGCCTGGACCTCGGAGTTCGCGGCCGCCGGCTGGATCTCGCCGGTGGACCGCGGCCGCTTCCCGCTCGACTCCTTCCTGCCTCCGGTCGTCGACACGGCGACCTTCGACGGGCGGCTGTACGCGGTCCCCTATGTCACGAATGCCGGACTTCTCTACTACCGCGAGGACATCCTGCGGCGCGAGGGCGAACAGCCGCCCCGTACCTGGGCGGAGCTGGAGCGGCAGGCGTCGACGATCGCCCCCAAGTACGGAATCGGCGGGTACGCCGGGCAGTTCCTGCCGTATGAGGGGCTGGCCGTCAACGTCACGGAAGCCGTGCACTCGGCGGGCGGATCGTTCCTCCGCGACGACGGCGAGCGGGTCACCGTGGACTCCGCCGCCGCCCGCACCGGACTCGGCTTCCTGGCCCGCGGGGTGCGGGACGGCTGGATCCCCCAGGAGGCACTGCGCTTCAAGGAGGAGGAGTCGCGGCGGGCCTTCCAGGACGGCCGGCTGCTCTTCCTGCGCAACTGGCCGTACGTCCACGCCGCGGCCGGCGGCAAGGACTCCGAGGTCACCGGCAAGTTCGACGTGACGCCACTGCCGGGGCCCGACGGCGCGGGCGCGAGCGTGCTGGGCGGTTCGAACCTCGCGGTCAACGCCGACTCGCGCCACCAGGAGTCGGCCGCCGATCTGATGGCCTACCTGACCAGCGAGCCCGTGCAGCGCAAGGTGCTCACCGAGGGCTCGCTGCCGCCGGTGCGGGCGGCCCTGTACGCCGACCCGCGGCTCGTCCGCGCGTACCCGTACCTGCCGACGCTGCGCCGGAGCGTGCTCGCGGCGGAGCCGCGGCCCAAGAGCCCGCGCTACGACCAGGTGAGCCTCGCCGTGCAGGCGGTGGCGTACGACGCGCTGGCGCTGCGCCAGAGCCCGGAGCGGGCCGTGGACCGGCTGGCGCGTGAACTGAGGGCCGTCGCGCGCCGGGGCTGAGCTCCTCGTGCGCCCTTCGCTCGTCGGCTTGTAGTTACCTGTTATCTATGTGGGCTGTATCCTAATTCCGGACATAAGTATGTAACTAAGGGCAGCTTTCGGTCGCATCGTTGACACCCTCTCGTCACACCTACCTAACATGCATGCATAACGGGAGGCCCGCTCTGGGCGCTCCCGCACGCACAAGTAGGAACAGGTCCACGGGTGATGCTCACTGCCCCGGCCGACAACGGCCTCCCCCTTCGCGTCGCACGCCACTGGTGGCGGGACGCGGTGATCTACCAGGTGTACGTCCGCAGCTTCCTGGACAGCACCGGTGACGGCATCGGCGACCTGGCCGGCGTACGGGCGGGGCTGCCGTACCTCAAGAAGCTCGGCGTCGACGGCATCTGGCTGAGCCCGTTCTACCCCTCGCCGCAGCACGACCACGGCTACGACGTCGCCGACTACTGCGACGTCGACCCGGTCTTCGGAGACCTCGCCGAGTTCGACCTGCTGATCACCGCGGCCCGGCGGCTCGGCGTCAAGGTGCTGCTGGACATCGTCCCCAACCACTGCTCCAGCGAGCACGCCTGGTTCCGCGAGGCGCTCGCCGCCGGTCCCGGCAGCGCCGCCCGCGCCCGCTTCCACTTCGCCGACGGCAGGGGCCCCGGAGGCGACGAGCCGCCCAACAACTGGCGGGCGATGTTCGGCGGCCCCGCCTGGTCGCGGGTGACCGGGGAGGACGGCGCCCCCGGCCAGTGGTACCTCCACATGTTCACGCCCGAGCAGCCCGACCTGAACTGGCGCAACCCCGAGGTCGGCGCCCACTTCGACCACGTCCTGCGCTTCTGGCTCGACCGGGGCGTCGACGGCTTCCGCATCGACGTCGCCGCGGGGCTGTTCAAGCACCCCGGACTCCCCGACTCCCCGGACCCCGGGGCCGACGAGCGGACCCGCGACTCCGTCAACCCGCTCGCCTGGAACCAGCCCGAGGTGCACGGCGTGTGGCGCCACTGGCGCGCCGTCTGCGAGGAGTACGCCGCCCGGGACGGCAGGGAGCGGCTGCTGGTGGGAGAGGTCTCCGTACCGACTCCGCGCGAACACGCCCTGTACGTACGCCCCGACGAGCTGCACCAGGCGTTCTTCTTCGACCTGCTCGGAGCCCCCTGGGACGCCGACGCCTTCCAGAAGATCATCTCCGGTGCGATGGAGGACATCGCGGGCACCGGCTCCACCGTCACCTGGGTCCTCAACAACCACGACCAGGTGCGCACCGTCACCCGCTACGGCGAGTCCGCCGCCGACGGCAGCGGCCTCGGCTCCGCGCGGGCCAGGGCCGCCGCGCTGCTGATGATGGCGCTGCCGGGATCGGCGTACATCTACCAGGGCGAGGAGCTCGGCCTGCCCGAGGTCGTGGACCTGCCCGACGACGTCCTGACCGACCCGATCTTCCGCCGCACGGGCAGCCGAAAGCGCATCCGCGACGGCTGCCGGGTCCCCCTCCCGTGGTCGGGGCACGCCTCCCCGTTCGGCTTCACGTCGGGCACGGAGGGGGCCAGGCCGTGGCTGCCGCAGCCCGAGTGGTTCGCCGCACACGCCACCGACCGGGCACTCGCCGACACCCGCTCCTTCTGGCACCTCTACCGCGACGGCCTGCAACTGCGGCGCGGACTGCCGCAGTTCGCCGACGGCGGTCTGCGCTGGCTGGACAGCCCGCCCGAGGTGCTCGCCTTCGTCCGGGGCGACGGGCTCGTGTGCGCCGTGAACTTCGGCACCACCCCCGTACCCGCCCCCGTCGCCGGCACCCCGCTGCTCGCCAGCGGCCCCTGCGCCGACGGCGTACTGCCCGGATCCACCGCCGCCTGGTGGATCAGCGACAGCGCCGCCCTGTGAACCCCCTCTCCACCCCTTCGGAAGGAACAGTCATGACGAGAGTGCAACGACGGACCGTGGCAGCCTGCTCCTCGGCGCTCGCCCTCGCGCTGGGCGCGACCGCGTGCGGCGGCGGTGACATCGCCCCCGCCGGAAGCGGCGGCGGGAAGCTCGACGGCAGCAAGGTGGTCGTCGCCGGTGTGTGGTCCGGCACGGAACAGAAGAACTTCCGCAAGGTGCTCGACGCCTTCTCCGAGAAGACGGGCGCCAAGGTGGAATTCATCTCCACCGGCGACAACGTGTCCACCGTCGTCGGCAGCAAGATCGAGGGCGGCAACGCACCCGACGTGGTGATGGTCCCGCAGGTGGGCGTGCTCCAGCAGTTCGCGCGCAAGGGCTGGCTCCAGCCGCTGGGCGAGAAGACCGAGAAGACCGTCACCGACAACTTCGCACCGGTCTGGAAGAACTACGGCACCGTCGACGGCGACTTCTACGGCCTGTACTTCAAGGCCGCCCACAAGTCCACGGTCTGGTACAGCCCGGACGCCCTCGACCAGGCCGGCGTCAAGCCGCCGAAGACGTACGCCGAGATGCTGAAGAGCTCCGCCACGGTCGCCGACTCCGGACTGCCGGCCTTCGCCGTCGCCGGCGAGGACGGCTGGACCCTCACCGACTGGTTCGAGAACGTCTACCTCTCGCAGGCCGGCCCCGAGAAGTACGACCGGCTCGCCGCGCACGAACTGCCGTGGACCGACCCGAGCGTCGTCAGGGCGCTCACCACCCTGGGCGAGCTGTTCTCCGACAAGGACCTCGTCGCGGGCGGCAGGTCCGGCGCGCTGAGCACCGACTTCCCCAGCTCCGTCGGCCAGGTCTTCGGCGCCGAACCCGAGGCCGCGATGGTCTACGAGGGCGACTTCGTCGGCTCCATAGCCAAGGAGGAGCACGGCCGGAAGATCGGCGAGGACGCGGCCTTCTTCCCGTTCCCCGCCGTGGACGGCGGCAAGGCCCCGGTGGTCAGCGGCGGCGACGCCGCAGTGGTCCTCAAGGACGGCCGCAACCGCAAGGCCGCCATGGCGCTCATGGACTACCTCGCCACCCCCGAGGCGGCCGAGGTCTGGGCCGCGGAGGGCGGCTTCCTCTCACCCAACAAGAAGACCGACCCCGCCGCGTACGGCGACGACACCGCGCGCAGCATCGCCGAGTCGCTCGTCGACGCCGGCGACACCGTCCGCTTCGACATGTCCGACCAGGCCCCGGCGGCCTTCGGCGGCACCAAGGGCATGGGGGAGTGGAAGATCCTCCAGGACTTCCTGCGCGACCCCGCCGACCCGAAGGGCACCGCGGCCGCGCTCGAAGCCGCGGCGGCCAAGGCGTTCAAGAACTGAGGGCGACCGTCATGACCGCCCTCACCAGCCCCTCCCGTACCCCCGCCCGTTCCTCTCCGGCCGGTCCGCCGGCCGCCGCCCCCCGGCGCGGCGCCACCCGCCGCCGCTGGTTCACGGCCGTGGTGTTCGCCCTCCCCGCCCTGCTGCTGCTCGGCGTACTGGTCGTCTACCCGATGCTGTTCTCCGTGGGACGCAGCTTCTTCGACGCCACGGGCACCCGCTTCGTCGGCGGCGACAACTACACCGAGATGTTCCGCGACCCGGCCACGCTCAAGGCCATCCGCAACAGCACCATCTGGGTGGTGGTCGCCCCCACGCTGCTGACCGGCCTCGGGCTGATCCTCGCCGTGCTCACCGAGAAGGTCCGCTGGGCGACCGCCTTCAAACTGCTGCTCTTCCTGCCGATGGCGGTCTCCTTCCTCGCCGCCGGCATCATCTTCCGGCTCGCGTACGAGGAGGACCCCGACCGCGGCGTGCTCAACGCGGTGGCGGTCGGCGTCCACGGCACCTTCCAGGACACCTCCTCCTATCCCACCGCCCGCGTCCGCGACGGACAGGGACTCGCGAAGGCCCCGGACGGATCCTTCCGTACGACCGACGCGGTGCGCCCCGGGCACACCGTCAACCTCCCCCTCGTCGGCGTACGGCCGGACGAACTGCCCGCAGGAGCCGCGCCCGCCCGGGGCGCGGCGAGCGCCGACACCGCCCCGGACGAACTGCGCGGTGTCGTCTACCTCGACTTCACCCCGGGCGGGGGCGGCGAACAGGGCGCCGTCGACGCGAAGGAGAGCGGACTGCCGCAGATGGCCGTCGAGGCGGTGCGCGACGGCAAGGTGGCCGCCAGCACCACCACCGGGGCCGACGGCTCCTACCGCTTCACCGGCCTCGACGCCGGCTCCTACGCACTGCGGCTGCCGGAACGGAACTTCGCCCCGCCGTACGAGGGCGTCTCCTGGCTCGGCCCCGCCCTCGTCACACCGGCCGTCATCGGCGCGTACCTGTGGATCTGGACCGGCTTCGCCATGGTGCTCATCGGCGCAGGGCTCTCCGCACTGCCCCGGGAGACCCTGGAGGCGGCCCGGATGGACGGCGCCAACGAGTGGCAGATCTTCCGCAGGATCACCGTGCCGCTGCTCGCCCCGGTGCTGACCGTGGTCTTCGTGACCCTGGTGATCAACGTGATGAAGGTCTTCGACCTCGTCTACATCATCGCGCCCGGCCCGGTGCAGGAGGAGGCCACCGTACTGGCCACCCAGATGTGGCTGGTGTCCTTCGGCGGCGGTCAGGACCAGGGTCTCGGCAGCGCGCTCGGGGTGCTCCTGCTGGTGCTCGTGGTGCCCGCCATGCTCTTCAACGTCCGCCGCTTCCGCAGGAGCCAGTCATGACCGCCCCCACCGACCGGCGCCGGGCCTGGCCCGCGCGGCTGACCAGCGGACTCCGCAGCGGAGTCGTCCAGGCGGTGCTGGTCGTCACAGGACTGGTCTGGATCACACCGCTCGCCGGGCTCTTCCTCTCCTCGCTGCGCTCCGAGCGGGACAACGCGGGCAGCGGCTGGTGGACCGCGCTGGCCGCCCCCGGGCAGCTCTCGTTCGACAACTACAGCACCCTGCTGGCGGACGCGGGCATCACCCAGGCGTTCTGGAACACCGTGCTGATCTCGGTCCCCGCCACCACGCTGGTCGTCGTGCTGTCCGCGCTCGCCGCGTACGCCTTCGCCTGGCTGGAGTTCCCGGGGCGCGACGCGCTCTTCCTGGTGGTGGTGGCACTGCTCGTGGTGCCGGTCCAGGTCGGACTGCTGCCGGTGGCCAAGCTGTTCGGACAGCTCGGGCTCTTCGGCACCATCCCGGGGGTCGTGCTGTTCCACGTCGCCTACGGGCTGCCGTTCGCCATCTTCCTGCTGCGCAACTACTTCGCCGAGATCCCCCGCGAGATGCTGGAGGCGGCGCGGATGGACGGCGGCAGCGAATGGCGGATCTTCGCCCAACTGGTCCTGCCCGTGGGCCGGCCCGCCCTCGCCAGCCTGGCCATCTTCCAGTTCCTGTGGGTCTGGAACGACATGCTCGTCGCCCTGCTCTTCGCGGACAGCTCCGCGCAGCCGCTCACCGTGGCGCTCCAGTCCCAGATACGGCAGTTCGGCAGCAACATCGACGTGCTGGCGCCCGGAGCGTTCCTCTCGCTCGTCGTGCCGGTGGCCGTCTTCTTCGCCTTCCAGCGCCACTTCGTGCAGGGCGTCATGGCGGGCTCGGTCAAGTAGCCGCACCCGTACGCGAAAGGGCCCGGCCCGCCGTGAGGC